>CANRJN010000040.1 GCA_947630945.1 uncultured Bacilli bacterium
TTTACTATCAAAACATATTTCATTACTACCATTTGATAATGAACTTGTTAAATATTTATTTTCTGCACTCCTTACTAAATTTTGTACCTCTGTTACAAATGTATTTTGTTTTGCACTTCTAAATAGTTTTAATACATTTGGTAACGCGATAATTACAAGTATTGCTAATATTGCTATTACTGCTAAAAGTTCTACTAATGTGAAACCTTTTTTATTCATATATAAATACCTCTTCTCTATTTTTATTATGTTTATTTTTTACCACCTTATTATATCGTATATATATATATATCAAGAGGCACCTTATAAATTTTACAATAAAAAAAGAATAAATTTAATTATTCTCTTCTACTTCAAATTGACTTGTATAAAGTTCATAATAATATCCTTTATTTTTAAGTAATTCTTTATGTGTACCTGTTTCTAATATTTGACCATTTTTAATAACAATAATTTTATCACTTTTAATTATTGTAGATAATCTATGAGCAATTACAATAGAAGTTCTATCTTCCATTAAATTATCCATTGATGTATTTATCAAATATTCAAGTCTTGTATCTACATTACTAGTTGCTTCATCTAATATTAGTATTTCTGGATCTGCAACTAATGCACGTGCTATTGTTAAAAGTTGTTTTTCACCTGATGAAATATTATTAGTTTCTTCATTTATATTAAATTCAAGTCCATTAGGTAAACTATCAATTAAATGATCTATTTTTGATTTAGATAATATACTATCTAACTTAGTATCACTTATTTTTTTATCATAAATAATATTTTCTTTAATAGTACCCTCAAATAACCAAGTATCTTGAAGTACCATACTAATTAAACTTCTATATGATTTTTTATCTAAATCCTTAATACTTACACCATCAATTAAAATTTGACCATCATAATTATCATAAAATCCCATAAGTAAATTTACAATAGTAGTTTTACCAGCACCTGTCTTACCTACTAGTGCTACTTTTTCACCCTTATTAATTGTTAAATTAAAGTTTTTAAGAACAGGTTTACCTTTTTCATAACTGAAATTTACATTTTTAAATTCAATTTTATTATTAAATCTAACATCATCTAAGTATCCATTATCTTCTTCATTTAAATCTAATATTTCATATACTCTATCAACTGACGCGATAGCCATTTGTAAATTAGCAATAACTTGTGCTATAACATTCATAGGTTTATTAAAATCTTTCATATATTGAATAAATGATTGTATAGCACCAAGTCTTAAATTACCTTTAATAACTGATACAGAACCAACACCAACAATAATTATATAATTTAAATTACCAATTGCTTTATTAAAAGGTACTGCAAGTGAACTATAAAAACTACTTTTAAAACCATAATCAGCAAGACGAGCACTTTCTTTATTAAATTTATTATTAAAATAATTTTCTTTATTAAATGATTTAATTACATCATTATTAGTAACAGTTTCCTCTACAAATGAATTAACATTTCCTATTGCTCTTTGATTTAATTCAAAATATATTTGAGTTTTCTTAACAATAAATGAAAGTAAGAAATAAGTAATTGGAATTACTGTTATTGTAAGAGTTGCAAGTAATGGATCTAATACATACATCATAACAATTACACCAAATATTAATGAAAAATTATATACAAGATCTGGTATTATTTCAGTTAAATTATCAGTAAGTCTTTCAACATCATTAGTAATTTTACTAATAACATCTCCTTTTTTCATTTTATCTAAATCCATAAATTTAATTTTATTGATTTTATTTATTAATTTACTTCTTAAATCATAGCCTATTTTTTGACCGAGAGAAGATGCAAGAAAACTTTTAAAATAAGTACAAGTAGCATCAATTAAATAACATCCACCTACTATAAATAATATTTTTACTATGTAACTAATATCAAATGGTAAACTATTACTAATTGAATTATACAAACTATCAGTTGCAAAACCTAGAAAATAAGGTGCAAGTGAATTAAATATTGCTGCTAGGATACAAAATAATATTATTAATATATAACTTTTTCTATGTCCTTTTATTATTTTAAATGTTTTAGTTATTGTCTCTTTAAAAGTAGGCATCTTTATTTTTTTATTCATAAATTACACCTCCTTTTTCTGTGAGTCAATAAATTCTTTAAATACTTTGCTAGTTTTAGATAATTCGTCATAATTACCAATTGACTCCACAGCACCTTTATCTATTACAATTATCTTATCACTATTTTTAATAGTACCAACTCTTTGAGTAATTAATATAACCATTTTATCTTTATAATTCTTATTAATAGCATCTCTTATTCTTTTATCAGTTATATAGTCAACTGAGGAAAATGAATCATCAAAAAGTAAACACTCTCCGCCACTTAAAAGTGCTCTTGCAATTGACATTCTTTGCTTTTGTCCACCACTTAAATTAACAGCAGATTGTTCTACTATATAATTATACCCCTCTTTATTATTGTCAATAAAATCTTTTATTTCAGCAGTTTCCATCGCGCTATTTAATTTATCTACATTATATTTAGCATCAAATAATAAGTTTTCACGAATAGAACCTTTAAATAATAATGTTTTTTGTGGAGTATATGCAAATATATTTCTAAGTGACTCTATATCATAATCTTTAATATCAATACCATTAATTAATATTTCTCCACTTGTTACATCTATATGTCTTAATAATAAATTAACTATTGTAGTTTTACCACTACCAGAAGACCCAATAATACCAACTCTTTCGCCTTTTAAAATCTTAAAGTTTATATTTTTAAGCATATCTTTTTTAGCATTTTCATATCTAAAATATACATTTTTAAATTCAATACTTTCTAAACTATGAAGTTTAATAGTACCTTTATTTTCAATAGTAACTTCAACATTTAATATTTCATTTATTCTTTTAAATGATACAATTACTCTTGGTATATTTAATATAATAACAAGTATAATTAAAAAACTAGTTAAAATTATACCCATATATTGAATAAATGCTATCATTGAACCTATTTCTAATGTACCTTTTTCTATATATAAAGTTGATACATATACAATTATAATAGTAGATATATTAATAATTAATATCATCATTGGTTGAACTAAATAAAGTATTTTATTTAAGAATATATTTAAATCTCTATTTTCTTCATTTACTTTATTAAATCTTTTTTTAAAATAATCTTGTTTATTAAAGGCTTTAATTACTCTTAAACCTGATAGTATTTCTCTAGTGGACGCGTTTAATTTATCTAATAATTGCTGTAATACTTCAAATTTAGGAAATACTAAACTAAATATAAGTACAAGACCTAACATTAATATAATTACTGCAATAGTTACAATTGGTGCAAGAGAAGATGCTTTTGTGTATCCCATTATCGCAGCACCTATTCCCATTATTGGTGCAAAAACTATAAGTCTTAGACCAAATGAAAATGTTGATGTAATATTACTTACATTATTTGTACTTCTTGTAATTAGAGTTGATGCTCCAAATTTATCTATTTCTTTTTTACTAAAACTATTTATTTTTTTATATAAACTATCTCTTATTTTATAACCATATAAATTTGAAAATTTACTAGTCGCGTGTACTAATAATATATTTGAAATTAAACCTATTATTGTAATAATAAACATATAAATTACTTCTTTTATAATGAAAGATGTATTACTATTTGCAATACCAATATCAACTATATCACTCATAATATTAGGTAAATAAAGTTCACAAAAAACTTGCAATATAGAAAATGCTATCATTGCAATTAAATATTTTTTTATACCTTTCATTAGTTTAAGTATCTTCATGTTTACCCTTTCTATCCTTTATATTTTACATTATCATATTTATTATTTCATTCATTATATATATTTTATCTTCTTTAATATATATTTGTCCATTAGAATTTACTAAATATCCTTTTTGAATTGCTTCATCTAATTTAAATTCTTTAAATATATCTTTATTAAATTTCTTTTTAAATTCATTAATATTTATTCCATTTAGTTTTCTAAGACCTAAAATTAACTCATTTTCTATTTCTTCTCTATTTGATACAAGTAATTCATTAAATCTAAAATCACTCTTTAAATATTTATTAAAATTTCTTGTATTTTCATATCTCATACTATTAGTATAACCATGTGCTCCAAGTCCAAAACCATAATATTCAAGATTATCCCAATAAGTTAAATTGTGTTTGCTTTCATATCCTTTTTTTGCAAAATTACTAACTTCATAATGATTAAAACCATTCTTTTTTAATTTTTTACATATGTATTTATACATTTTATAATCAGTATCTTCATCTATTGGTTTTACTTTATCATTATAAATCATAGTATGCTCTTCTATTATTAATGAATATGTACTAATATGAGTAATAGGTAATTTTAACATACTCTTTATATCATTTTTAAGTATTCTCATATTTTCAGTAGGTAACGCGTATATTAAATCTACGTTAATATTATTAAAATATTTATGAGTAAGTTTTATTTTATTTACTATATCCTCTTTATTATGTACTCTACTTAGAAATTCTAAATTATTTTGATTAAAACTTTCTACTCCAATACTAATTCTATTTACTTTATTATTTTTAAGTAACACTAATAATTCTTCATTAATATCATTTATATTACATTCAAATGTAAATTCTTCCAAAGAAGAAGTATCAAATATTTGAATTATTTTAAATAATTTAATTAAATTATTAATACTTAAACTAGATGGAGTACCTCCTCCAATATATATTGTTTTAATTTTATCATTTTCATAATATTCTTTTATTTCTTTTTCTAATGATTCTAAATATAAACTTGCCCATTTATCATTATAAAAGAATTTACAAAAATCACAATAAGAACATATACTTTTACAAAAAGGAATATGTATATATACACTTCTCATATTATTACCTCAGTATAATTTTATCAAATTAATTACTTAAAGTAAATAAAAGAGTTAACTCATAATTAAGTTAACCCTTTATAAATATCATTTAATTATCGTTTATTATTTCTACTATTTAAAGTTCTTACTAATTCTCTATCTATTTTATGTCCTCTTATGACATCTAAATCATCACTTTTAAATCTAAGTGGTGATTGTTCAACATCCATATCTTTAAAATAACTATCTCTAAATCTAGTTAAATCTGGATTATATTTTGCTTTTCTTATTACTTTACTCTCTATTTGTCTAATTCTTTCTCTTGTAATGCCATATTGTTTGCCTACTTCTTCTAGTGTTTTTTGCTTGTCATCATAATATCCTACTCTTTGTAACATAACTTCTTTTTCTCTTTGAGTAATATTTAATTGATTATTAAATATTTTCATAAATTCTTCTAGCATCATATTATCAATGAAATCATTTTCTAAATCACTATCATCTGTTAACATATCTATAACACTAAGATCTTTATCTTCACCAATTTCTACATCTAATGATGAAATATCTTGCGCAAATTTCCTTAATTCTCTAATTTGTAATTCAGTTAATCCCATTTCACTAGCAAGTTCACTATCTGTTGCTTCTCTTTGATGAGTATGATAATAAATTTCTTGTATACGTTTCATTTTTCTAATTCTTTCATATGTATGAACTGGAATTCTAACAGTTCTTGATTCATCTGCAATAGAACGAGTAATTGCTTGTCTTATCCACCATGTTGCATATGTTGAAAATTTATATCCCTTAGATAAATCAAATTTATCTACTGCTTTCATAAGTCCTATATTTCCACTTTGAATTAAATCTAAAAAATGAAGTCCTCTTCCTACATATCTTTTAGCAATACTAACAACTAAACGTAAATTTGCTTCTATAAATTTTTTTCTAGATTCTTCATCTCCATTTGCTATTTTAGTTAATAATTCTTTTTCTTCATTAGTTGATAATAGTGGAATATTACCTATTTCTTTTAAATAAACGCCTATTGAATCATTACTCATAGCACTATTGTTTTCACTATCATAATAGTCTTCTAAATACTCTTCTTCTATGTCGCTTTCAATTAATTCATTTTTACTAGATTTATTATCTTTTAAATCGTCATTAACTACTTTTACTAAATTTTTATATAATACACTAAATTCTTTTATTTCACTATTTTTAAAAATAGTATCTAAGTCTTTGTTTTTTTTCACAAGAAGAATTGATTGTTTTAGTTTAGGACAATTTTTAATTAAGGTTTTAGCGTCCTCAAATGTTAATCCTTCAACATCATATTGTTTTATAAATTTAACTATTTTCTTTAAATTATCAACATTTACTGATAATTTACTATCATCTTCAAAATTAGAATTTATATATTCACTAAGAGTTTCAATTACATTAGTTAAATTAATTAATTCATACACTTCATCATTTTCTTCTTCTACTATATGTTCTTCAAATGATTCCATGTTAAATTCCCCCTCTTTTAATGACTTACATTATACCACAATTATAAAAAATAATCAATCTTTTTATTTTTCTATTACTTAATAAGTTAAATAATTTTTATATTTATTTATTGCACTTTTTCTTAATTGTTGTACTCTTTTTCTTGTTATTCCAAGCATTCTTCCTATTTCTGCTTGATTTTCTATATTATCAAAATAGAATAATTTTATAACTTGTCTTTCTCTTGAAGTTAATAAATTACTATTTAATAATAAATTTATTAATTTAAGATTATATTCATTTTCTATAATTTCATCTTCTTCTGTATAATCTATTAATTCATTATTTAAATTTAAATTATCAAATGAATGATAATTTTTAAAGAAAAAATAATCTATCAATATTTTATATTTTTCTATAGTTTTAATTCTAAAACTTGTAATATTTGATAGTTCTTCATTACTTAAAATTTTATTTTCTTTAAAATAAGCATTTAAAATAATTTTTAACATAGATTTTAATTTATTATAAGTATTATAATCAACACTAATTAGAGAATGTTCCCTTATTAATATATTTCTCTCAATACATCTAACAGCATAAGTATAAAAATTTTCTCCTTTTGAACTATTATAATTATTAACTGCTTTTATTAGTCCAATAGTACCAATTTGGACTAATTCTTCATAATTCCAAAGATTCTTATATTTTACAGCAACTCCTAAAACTAATGGTAAAAATGAAATTATAAGTTCTTCTCTTGCAGCAATATCTCCATTACTAATATTTTCTAATAACTCTTTTTCTCTTTCAAGTGTTAATCTAGGTATATTAGATAAATTTTTAATATAATCATTAAATCCACTATAATTTAAATTCTTAGAATTTTTTGTATTATTTTCATTAGTAATATTAACTAAATCAATATAAACTGTTTCTATTTCATCATTTAAATTTTTAAGAACATTATTTAATGATTTTCTTTGTTTAATTGTATTTATTGTATTTTCTAATTTATAAGAACTTTCTATTAAACTTCTTAATTCATAATAATCTAATTTAATATTATTTTTATTTAAAAAAGTAAGTAGTTTTTTTAAATTTATAATATTTGTTTTAATTTCTTTACTATTGACAAAATTATTTTCAATAAACATTCTTGTTTTATCTAAATTATAATTTTCAATTATATCAATTTTATCATTCATCATATAAAACCTCTTTCAAACTTTATACATTAATATTTTTATATTTTCGAATATTTGGATTTTGTCTTAATTTTTTTAAACCTTTTGCTTCTATTTGTCTTATTCTTTCTCTTGTAACACCATACATTTTTCCTATTTCATCAAGTGTTTCTACTTTATCATTATAAAATCCATTTCTATGTAATAATACTGCTTTTTCTTTTTCTCTTAAATTTGAATTATTAAATGCTTCCATAAATTCACTATAGTATTCTTTTAATACATTATCTTCTTCTAGATTAGTATTATCTTCTATTAAATCACCTATAGTTGCATTCTTATCTTCACCAATAGGTTCATCTAAATAAATCATTCCTTGATTTAATTTTAATATTTTAATTACTTCACCTATACTTTTATTCATCAATTCACTAATTTCATAAACATCAGGATATCTTCCATTTTTATTATAAAAGTCAGTTGAAATATATTTATATTTTTGTATATCATTATGTAAATATGTTGGTACTCTTACAATTCTTGAATAATTTTCAAGAGAACGAATTATTGATTGCCTTATCCAATATATTGCATATGTTGAAAATTTATATCCTTTATTTATATCAAATTTATCAACTGCTTTTATAAGTCCAATATTACCATAACCAATTATATCCATAAATGGCATTCCTCTATCAATATATTTTTTAGCAACAGTAATTACTAAACGTAAATTACTTTCTATTATTTTATTTCTAGCATTTATATCTCCTTGATTTTTCTTTTCATAAAGTATTCTTAGATTTTCATCACTTAATAATGGAAATTTAAGTTCTTTTAAATAATCATGTACTATATCATTAGATGCACCATAACTATCAGGTTTATCATAATCATTATAATTTAAAACTTTTTTATAAAAATTAGATATATTTTTATTTTCAGAATTTATAAACAAATTATTTAATTCTTCATTTTTACTAATAATTTCTACACAATCTTTTAATATTTTTGCATTTTCAATTAAAAGGTCAACATCTATCATAAAATATTCATAATTATTTGATTTTATAAAATTAATTAAATTTTTTAAATTATTAACATTTGTAGATAAACTATTTCCTTTTTTAAAATTCTTTTTAATATATTCTGAAATATTATTATTAATAAGTAAGAATTCTTCTGTTTCTTCTATATTATTTAATTCATCCATTTTTACAACCCCCATATAAATTACTTTTTATGGTATTCTTGATATTTCCTTACCATTTCTTTATCTATTTTATTCCCTCTAATTACTTCTTCACTATCAAATTTTCTTTCTTTAAAAACTCTATCGCTATAAAATTCTCTATAATTTATTGCTTCATTTGCAAATTTTCTAATTTCACTATTTAATCTTAATTTTCTAAGTGCTTTTGCTTCTATTTGTCTTACTCTTTCTCTTGTAATTTTATATTTTTTTCCAATTTCTTCTAAAGTATAAACTCTATTATTATCATAATAACCATTTCTTAATAATAAAACTTCTCTTTCTCTTTGAGTCAAATTAACAGAGAAAAATACTTTCATAAATTCTTTATTAGATAATTCTTTAATCATATTATCTTCTAAACTATCATCACTTGCATAAAAATCTATTATACTAACATCTTCATCTTCACCAACTGGAGTATCTAATGAAATTAAATCTTGAGATACTTTTTTCCATTCTATAATTAAAGATTCAGATACACCTATATATTCTGCTATTTCTTTATCAGTTGGTTCTACTTGATGTTCTGAATAATAATCTCTTTGAAATCTCGTCATTTTATTTATTGCTTCATTAGCATGAACAGGTATTCTAATAGTTCTTCCTTGTTCTGCGATTGATCTATTAATTGCTTGTCTTATCCAATACGTTGCATATGTTGAAAATTTATATCCTTTATTTGGATCAAATCTATCAACTGCTTTTTCAAGACCCATATTTCCTTCTTGTATTAAATCTAAAAATAATACCCCTCCACCAACAAATCTTTTAGCAATACTTACTACTAAACGTAAATTTGATTCATAAAATTTTTTTCTAGCATTCTTATCACCTGCTTTTATTTTCTTAGCAAGTTCTAATTCTTCTTCTGGAGTAAGTAAAGGAATTTGAGAAATTTCATTTAAATATTGTTTAACTATATCATCAGTAAAATAATCATGTTCTTTTTCAGATTTTTCTTTTACATCGTCATTACAATAATCAATATTTTCATAATCTCTAACTACTATTTTATTATCTAATAAATTACAAAAACTTGTATAAAGAGACTTAAACTCTTCATTTTCACTTTGTCTAAGCATTTCATCAAGTTCTTTTTCTTTTCTTATTTTAATAATTGTTTCTTTTAATTTAGGACATTCTTTTAATAATGTTTGAGCATCAACAATAGTTAGATTTGAGATATTATTTTCACTTATAAATTTTATTAATTGTTTTATATTTTTTAAATTAGTAGAAATATCTGAACTTAAAACAAATTTAGATTTTATAAAATCTATTACAGAATCAATATTATAATTATCAATTTCTTCAATGTTTTTATCAATAAAATTATCTTGTATATTTTTTTCTTCTAATTCATTCATAAATCTCCTTTACCCCCTTTTTTAATAATGTCATAAATTATATCACAATTTAATAAAAAAATCAAGTTTTAATAAATTTTACATAGTAATTTACCAATAAAATAATAAAAAAGTATAACTTTTTATTATACTTAAATTATTTTTTTATTTTTTGGATATCTATTCCTGTACCTTCTATATAATCAGTATTAGAACTATTAAATTTTTTATATAAATATTTTGGAGAATAATCTTGTAAATAAAATTTATTATTATCTGCAAATCTTTTAATCTCTCTATTTACTCTTAATTTTTTTAATGCTCTAGATTCTAATTGTCTAATTCTTTCCCTAGTAACCCCAAACATCTGACCTATTTCTTCCAATGTTTTTGGTTTTCCATCATAATATCCCGCTCTTAGTAAAAGAATTTTTCTTTCTTTTAAAGATAGATTTACATTATTAAATATTTTCATAAATTCTTTATTAGATAATTCTCTTATAATATCATCTTCAAAATTTTTATCTGAAGCAATTACATCCATAATAGTAGTATCTTTATCTTCACCGATTGGAGTATATAATGATATTGTATCTTTAGATATTTTTCTTAATTCTTTAATTCTAAAAACTGATATATTTACAATTTTTGATAATTCCTCATCTGTTGCTTGTCTTTGATGTTCATTATAATAAAGATTTTGTGCACGATTAAGTTTCTTTAACTGATTTATAGATTCAACTGAAATTCTTATTGTTCTTCCATAATTTGCTATAGAACGAGTTACGGTTAATCTTATCCAATATGTCGCGTATGTAGAAAACTTATACCCTTTACTTGGATCAAATCTATCAACTGCTATTAATAAACCTATATTTCCTTCTCCAACTAAATCTAATATACTAAGGCCTTTACCTGTATATCTTTTGGCAATACTAACTACTAAACGTAAATTTGATTCAATAAATCTTTTTTTTGCATTCTCATTACCATTTCTCATTTCATATGCTAAAGATACTTCTTCTTCTGGAGTTAATAGAGGAATTTTATTTATTTCTTTAAGATAAAAATTAAAAATATCTTCACTTACTGTTGTATTTTTTCTATAATAAGAGTCATATGAAAGATCATCATTCATTACATCAATATATTCTTCTTTATTTTTTTTATTTAATAAATTTATAGATTCAACTAAATTATTATATAAATCTCTAAATATTTCATTTTCACTTTCTTTAAAAATTGAATCCAATTCTTTATTATTTTTAATTATTTTAATTGTATTTACAAGTAGAGGACATTTTAAAATCAAAATATCTATATCAGTAAAATCTAAATTTTGTTCATAATTATTTATAAAACTAATTAAATTTTTAATATTTTTGATGTTTAATTTTAAATCATTACTATTTTCAAAATTTTGATTTATAAATTGAATTAATTCAAGAATATAATTATTTTTATAATTTTCCATAAATTCCTCCAATATTCGCCATTGATTATAACATAGCGATTTTTAAAAATCAATATTATTATATTTGTAACTATCTGGAGCATATTTTAATACTTCAGGATCTCTTAATAACTTTTTAATCGTACTTTTATAAATTGAATTTACACCACTTGATGTAATATTATACATCTCAGATAATTCTTTTAATAAATAAATTCTATTATTATAAAATCCATTTCTATATAATAATATTTTTAATTCTTTTGCATTAATACGTTTACTATTTACAACTGCTTTTAAAAATTCATGTAAATACTTAGGAGATAATAAATCTTCTTCATAAAAATCAATACTTTTATCTTCAATTAAATCAGCCATTGTATTTTCTGTATCTTCATTAACTTCTTTATCTAAATAAACTAATGGCTTTAAAATATCAAAAATTATACAAATAGTTTTGTAATTTATACCTGTAACT
Organism: uncultured Bacilli bacterium; assembly: GCA_947630945.1. Taxonomy (GTDB): domain Bacteria; phylum Bacillota_I; class Bacilli_A; order RF39; family UBA660; genus CAG-1000. Next base: position 12,118 of record CANRJN010000040.1, read on the forward strand.
TTAGAAATATCATTAATATTAGTATAACTTTTATTATTTAATTTTTCATTTTGTAAGTATTCTTTTATACTAATAAAATATTGATAAAATCTATGAGAACATCTGAATTTAAATATGTTTTCAGCATAATATGTATATAGTTCATTATTTATTGTTTTTATAGCATAAGTAGAAAATTGTATTTCTTTTTTATAATCAAAGTTTTCTACAGCCTTAATTAATGCTTCATTTCCTACACTAATCAAATCTTCATATAAACTTGTTTGTACTATATAATTTTTAGTAAAATTATTTACTTCAAAAATAACTAATCTTAAGTTACCTTCAATAAATCTTTTTTTTGCTTCTTGATTTCCTTTAGAAATTAAAAGAGGTAAATCTTTTTTTTCTTGATCACTAAGTATTGGTATATTTAAAAGTTCTTTTATATATAATTCTATTCCATAGTTATTATCAGTAAAATTGTAATTTTCATTAATAAAATTTTCTTCCATTAAATATTCCCCCATTTATTTAAATATTATTTGTATAATGTCTTTTTTTAAATGAATAGATTATATCATAAGTAATAAAAAAAGTCAAATAAAAAAAGATTAAAATAAATTTTAATCGCCAATCACTATGTGATTGGTAATTTTTGAATTATAATATATTTATG
>CANRJN010000041.1 GCA_947630945.1 uncultured Bacilli bacterium
AGAATTTTTTCCTTTGTAGACTTTTTTTGAATTTTTATTAAAAAAAATAGAGACTATGCCATATTATATATCAAATTATATTAATTTTTGTGCGCAATATCCCTAAGGTAACATTTTAGTTTTTTAAAACTATCCTGATTTTTTATTACTTATTTTTCAAAGAGCTTGGTTCTATCAGATGAATTTTAATTTTCTTATCTTTTCTTCTTGTTTATTTATTATATGACCCTTTGCCATTGCTAACATTCCTATCATCATTAAATCCACCATCACTGTTGCCTTCTGTAATCCTCTTACTTTGTTATTCTCTAAATTAAAATCTCGATCAAGCCTTCCATTTATTCTTTCTAATGCTGTTCTTTTCTTATAACATCTTTTCCATTTCTTACTATCTCTTGCTATCTTTGTAAATATTCTTCTATCATAACTTATTTCTATACTATATACTTTTTTCCCGTCACTATATCTTAATGTTTCTTTTATTTTGTCATATCCTAGATATTTTAATTTCTCAAATTCTCCTTTTTCATTTATTTTTCCTACTTCTCCTCGATATGTATATACTATATCTGTATTCTTATATTGTTTTGTTTCTTCTCCATCTCTCCATAAATTCCTTATATCTATTACTGTCTTTATATTTTTCTCATTTAAAAAATTTATTACCTTTATATCATCATATCCTTTATCTGCCATTAATATTTTTATTTTATTTACCAATTCCATATCTAACATATTAATATGTTTTATTAATTCTTTTTTCTCTGATGCTGATGCTTTTGTTACTGTATATTCTATTGGTAATTCATAATTTACATCCCCTAACATGTGATATCTATATCCAAAATATGTTTTCTTTTTTACTTTTGTTTCTCCTGTTTTTGGATCTTTATAATAATTCTCTTTTATTGTATAATCTGCATCCATATCACTTCTTCCATCTTTTTCTTCTCCTTCTTTATTTGGCCTTTTTGATTTCGATTCAAATATTTTTCCATCTTCTCCTACTTCTTTTCCAAAATCTTTTAAATTTTTATACATAAAATTTCTTAATTCATAAAAACATTCTTTTAACATCGGTTCTATCTTTTTTAAATTTTTAAACATATTTGTATATGCTTTTGGGGGTGGTACTAATTTATTTTTCTTCAAATAATAATCGTAATCATTGAATCCACATATTTTTCTCAAATCTCTATTCCTAGACAATTCTCTTCTTAATTGTTCTATTGTTGAACACTCTAACAAAGGCATTATTAGTATTGAATTCCATACTGGTATTACTGGATATTCATTTCTTCCCTTTCCTCTTATTTCTAATAATTTTTTTACTATTTTTTCATCAGGTACATTTTCTATTAATAGTTTACATCTTTCTAAATCTCCTAAAATTTCAATTTCAGTATAGTCAAATATTGAAATTTGTGTTATTATTTTCATGGATACATCACCTCATTGTTTTTATTTTTTTATATTTATATTATAATATTTTTTTGGTGATAAGTCCATTAAAGCCCTTATTTTATAAGGGCTTTAATCTTTTTGTGCGAAAATTTCTTGTTTTTAGCAATATAAATTAAAAAAGTGAACAAATTTACCTATTTTTCGGTGCGTTCACTTTTTTACTACTCTCTTTTTCCCTTGTTTTTTCTAATTTTGTTTAACAAAGGAATTTATTCATAAACAAAGAGTTGTATATAATAAAAGTAATATACACGGAGGTTGGGATTTTAGTGCATCTGCAAAAACAAAAGTATATTCAGTTTGTGATGGAGTAGTAACAAAAGTTAATTTTACACAAAATGAAAATATACCATATGATAAAAGTGGTAATAGTGTTGGAAATTCTATAACTATAAAATGTGATAAAGATTATGAAGATATTTATTATGTAATATTTCATCATCTATATCCACAGAGTTCAAAAGTAAAAGTAGGACAAAGAGTTAATCATTGGACAGAAATAGCAGGAGTAGGAACAACAGGACATTCAACAGGAAATCATTTACATTATGAAGTACATAATTCCAATGGAGATAAAATTGATGGTTTACATTTAATAAATTTTAATTTAACAAAATCATAGGAAGCATATAAAAATAATAATATTTGAAAAGGTAGCCACTTTTAACAAAAAGAGTAGTCTTTAATATGATAATAATTAAAGGTAAATATAATATAGAGTAGCCACTTTTAACATAATAAGTAGTCATTTTTGCAAGTGCAAAAATAGTAAGACACCATTAGATTTGTCCTAAAAAATAGGATAAATCTAAATTATTGGTGTCGTTTTTCTTATGCTCATTAAAAATAAAGAGTATTTTTACTATGAAATAATGATGATATATGTTAAAAGTGGCTACCTAAAAAAGTAAAGGAGGTATTAGAAAATGATAAAAAGTTTAATTAGAACTACAATAAGAATTGATAATAATTTAAAAACTAGATTACAGTTATTGTCTATAAAAAATAATATAAGTTTTAATAAAATGATTATTTACTTACTTGAATTAGGTTATAACACCTACATAGAAAAATTTGATGATTACTATAAAAGTGAAAATAATAAATTGCAAAAGGAAGGAAATAAAAATGAATAAAATAAGAATATATAATGAAGAAGAAATAAATAAACTTTTAAAAAATCCAAATATTGAATCTATAAAAAATAAAAGAAGTATTATTTATAAAAATAGTTTTAAACTTTGGGCAGTTAAAGAAAAAATAAAAAATGAAGAGAAAACAGCAAAAGAAATTTTTATTGATGGGGGTTTTGATATGAATATTTTAGATGATAGAACACCACAAAGAAGACTTTGTAGTTGGAAGAGAAAATATGAATTATTTGGAGAAGATTATTTTAGAGATGATAGATTATTTTATAAAGCAATTCAAAATAAATCAAAAGGTTATCAATGTAAATTATTTAATGATCCTAACTTTATAGCACTAATAATTGAAAAAGAAGATGATGGTACTATAAATAGTAGAGTTGTAAGGAAATTACAAAATGAAAAAGATGACAATTAGATTAGAAGAAAATATGTATGATAAACTTTATCTTGTATCAAAAGATAATCATACTTCTGTTAATAAAGTAGTTGCTTTAATTATTGAAAAATATATTAATGAACCCAGAGAAATTAATTATTTAAAAGAATTAGATAAAAAATTAGAAAGTATAAATTTATATTTAGATAAATTATCAAAAAGACAATATAAACATTTTTTACTTTCACAACAACACTTTGCTAATTTTGGTTATCTCTCAAATGCTGATATTAATGAAGATAAATGTTTGAAAGAAATTTTAAATAATAAGGATAATTTTAATGAATAAAAGTCCAAATGTAATTTTTAAAAGTAAATATTGTTTGGCTTTGAATAGTAGAGATAATAATATGAATAATTCAATGAATTATCAAAAAAATCGTTTGAATGATATTGATAAGATGATTGATTATTTTTCTAATGAAAAGAAAAAAGTAGTTGGTATGTTTGAATATTTTATGGGACATACAAGAAATGAAAACATAAATTTAGTTTTAGAAAATGGTAATTATGCAACAAAAGAAGATATAAAAAAGCTAAAAACAAACTATAAAAAATATATTGAAAATTCTAATTTGTGGAAATGTATATTAAGTTTCAATAGTGAATATTTATATAATAATATTGATATTAAAACTTTTGAGCAAAAATTGGCAAAAGAAATAATACCACAGTTTTTAAAATATTGTGGTTTTAAAGATATAAAAAATATGAGTTATGTATTTTCTATTCATACAAATAAAACACATCCACATATTCATTTTGCATTTATTGAAAAAAAGCCCAATTATTTGTATTGTGATAAAAAAGTCAATTATAGAAGAAAAGGAAAAATTACAATAGATGAGCAAAGATATTTAAAAAGATTAGTAGAACTTGTTATTGAAAGAGAAAAATATTATACACCACAATTAAAAAAAACAAATGAAGATATAGATTATTTAAAATCATATTTTAATAAAAAAGATAAAAATTTTGTTTTGAAAAATGTAGATGAAATATTTATAGAAGAAAAAATATTAAAGTTAGGTGAGTTATTAAAAGAATATAGAAAAATTAATTCACAAAATTCAAATGGGATAAAATATAATTCAATTAAAAATGATGATATAGGAAGAAAAATAAAAGTATTAACAAAAGAAATAAAAAAATATTTATTTAATGATGAAACTTCTAGTTTATATTCTATGAAAAAAAATATAAATGAAGATATAAAAAAATTAAATAATTATTTTGTTTTATTAAATGAAAATAATAATATTTATGATAATAATTTTAAAAATGCTATTACTGAAAATAAAATAAAATATATTGATAACTATATTTATAATTCAATAGTAAATTACTCATTATATAAATATGAAAAAATATCTTTAATAGTTAAGAAAAATACTAATAAAGAAGAAATTAGTATAGAAGATTTAATACAAGAAATAGTTTATCTAAATCATAAATATAAAGAAAATAATAGTGATAAGCATATTAGAAAAGAAGTTTTAGAAAACTATTTTAAAGGTTCTACTAATGCTACAAAATTTCCTAATAAATATATGTTAGAAAAAGCAATAAAAAATATAAATTATGAAATGGATAGAGCAACAGAAGAATTTAATAAACTTTTTAATTATAGTGTAAGAATTGAAAAATAGAAGTGATTGTTTTTTTTGAAATAGTATGTTATAATATTTAAAAATAAATATTTTAAGTGGAGGAAAAATGAAAAAAATTTTATATGTTTTATTAAGCATAACACTTGTTATAATATTAACTGGATGTTGGAAATCAAGTAATAATTTAGGTGGAGATGAACCACTTGAAATTAATACAGAAAAAGTAATTACTATTAATGCTGTAAATAAAAAGTGTATTCCTTTGAGATTAAACTTATATGATGATGGAACCTATGAATTATTTACTGCTTATCAATCTTGTAAACCAAATCAAACTTGTACTTTACAATTAATATATACAAAATCAATTAAAGGAACTTATAATTATGATATTAAAAAAATATTAGATGATGATAGTATTAAGACTGCTAATTCAACAACAGTTGACTCATTAGAATACGAAATACAACTTAGTAAATATTATATTGATCAAGGATATGATGGAAATTATATTATAGAAAAAGGAAAGAAAAATAAATATCTTGAAGAGTTTTTAAAAAGTATAAATGTAGATTTAAAAGTTTGTGCTAATCCAGAATATATAGACTAATTAATTTATATTAATAAGATTATCAAATTAAATTGATAATCTTTTTTAATAAAAAATGGAGGTAGAAATGTTAATAATTATATTATATGCAATAGTTTTATTACTATTGTTTTTTATTTACTCTGCTTTAATAGTATCAAGCAGGTGTTCAAGAAAGGAGGAAGAATATGAACATTTTAGAGATGTACAAAAAATTATCAAAAGAAGATAAAGCAAATTTATCTATATATTGTATATATGATAGTATCTATGATGTTGCTAAAAATGAAGAAGTTGAACTAGATGATAAAATTGTAACAGATATACAAGAACTTACATATAATTTATATTTAGATGATTCAAGAAATTTGTCATTATCACAAATTGCTTACTTTATTACAGAATGTTATATAGAAAATGAAACATTTTTTGACAAAGTAAAAGATTTTGATTATGATGATATACTTGAAGCAGTAGAAAATGATAATTATGATTTTTATAAAGATGAAATAGAAAGGTAGGGAAAATTATGGATTTTTCTAAATTAAATATAGAATTTTCAAATATGCAAAAGACAGTATTTAAATATACTGAAATAGTTTCAAAAATAAATAGTAAGATAAAAGAAAATTTAAAAATAATTAGTAAATATGAAACAAAATCAAAAAATACAAATGATAGTTTTGAAAAAGAACTATCACATTTATATATAACTTATTTAAAAAATGAAAATAAATTTTTAGAAAATATTATAAAAGAAGAAGAGGTGAAAAATAATGAAAAAACTATTTGATACAGACTCAAATTATAATAGATATTATTTAAGTGTAGCAAGATATGCTTGTAATAATCGTTTATATATAGGTATAATTGATCAAATAGATGATTTAATTAGTGATATAACTGTAAATTTAACAGATGTAAAAATTAAAAGTAATAATCAAATATTTTTATCAGGAGATGTTTTGGATGAGATTAAATTTAAATTAATTGAAAAAGGTATAATTAGTGAAATTAGTGACACACAAAAATATAATATGGGAGAATATCAAATTGCTTATGTAAATTTAGATATATTAAAAGAATATGATAGTTCAGGTGTTGAAGAATTCTTAAATAGTCAAGAAAAAGAAAATGATAGTTTATTTGATTTTTATGATGAAGATGAAATAAGAAAATTATTAGATAATAAAGAAAGACTAGTTTATATTGATAATGGAGTAGATGAAGTAGTAGCAAGATATGAAGATTTACCAGATATTATAGTTGATGTAAATGAAAAATTTAATCATACTGAAAATTTAAAAGTATATGATTTTGATAATCCAATGTTAGATAATCCATTACTAACTACAATTGGTTCTTTTTTAGATAAATGTGATTCACAAGTAAGAAATGATATTATTGAAAGATTAACTGAATTGCAAACAGGAAAGCAAGAAGTAAAAGCATATAAATTTATTGATGAAGATATGTTAGATGATATTACAAATGATTTTGAAATGGAAAATTGATAATGTTTAAATTATATTTAATTTTAGGAATTATCATATTATTGATAATTGCTTTTTTATATTTAGAGCCAATTATAACAAGACAAAAAATTAAAAATAATAATGAACACGGTAGTGCTAGATTTTCAACAATGGGAGAAATTAAAAAAAATTTTCATATGGAGAAAATTAAAAATATAAAAGAAAGTGGCTTCCCAATCTGGTATTCAAGAAATAAAAAAAGAGTATGGTTTGATATGGATACACCACATTGGATATATTTAGGTAGCACAGGTAGTGGAAAGAGTGTTACTGCTGTAATACCACAATGTAGTTTTATTGCAACTGCAAAGATTAAAAAAAGTGTATTCATAACAGATCCAAAAGGAGAAATTTTTTCTACTACAAGTAAAATGTTTGAAGAGCAAGGATATAAAGTATTAACATTGGATTTTAGAAATCCAAGTTTATCAAATCATTTAAATGTATTAGAACCTATTATTAGAGAATATGAATTATATATTGAAAATGAAAAATTATCAAAAACTGCATCAACAGAAGAAGATAAAATAAACTTTATGAATAAATCAATAGAACATTTAGCAGTATGTAATCAATTAATAAATACTATTTCAAAAATAATAATGGAAGATAAAACTGCAAAAGAGGCATTTTGGAATAATAGTGCAAGTGATATGTTATATGGAATTATTGCATTATTTTTAGAAGATTATGCAGATGGAAAAATAAAAAGAGAACAAATTACATTATCATCAATAAAAAAATTTCAAAATAGTTCAATGAATGATAAAAATTTGAAATCTTTAAAAAATTATTTACAAAGTAAAAGTTATGGATTAAAAAGTAAAGATAAATTAATTCCTATTATTACTACTAGTGAAAATACACAAAAAAGTATAGCAAGTGTATTTAATGAAAGAATGAGTTTGTTTGATGATATTAATGTAGAAAATATAACATCAAATTCTGATTTTGATTTTGATATTCTTGGTAAAGAGCCAACTGTCTTATATTGTTGTATTCCAGATGAATCAAAAATATATTATTCATTAGTTTCAATAATTGTTTCTTTAATTTATAAAACATTAGTATTATTATGTAATACACTACCTAATAAAAGATTAAAGTGTGAATTAGTTTTTTTACTTGATGAATTTGCAAATACACCACCATTAGAAGATATTGAAACTATTGTGTCAGTAGCAAGATCAAGAGGTATGTATTTTCAATTTTTCTTACAAAGTTTTGCTCAACTTGATAATTTGTATGGCAAAGAAGTTAGTCAAATAATACAAGACAATTGTGGACTTGCTTATCTTAAAACAAATACCCAAGAAACAGCAGAGGCAATTTCTAAAAGATTAGGAAATCAAACAATAGAAACAACATCATTGAATTATTCGTTAAGTTATTCTAATAATAGTGGAAGTAAAGGTATAAACTTAATAGCAAGAAGTTTGATGACAGCAGATGAAATAAAACAATTACATTTTAAAACAATTATATTCCCAACAATAGGTTATCCAATATTTAGAGATACAGTTGTATATCAAAAATTTAGTTGCTATAAAAAGGGAGTTATAGAAAGAAAGATAAGACCATTGTCAAGATTAACTAATACCTATTACACAGTAGAGCAATTAAAATTTAATAAAAATGAAGATAATACTAATCAACTTGATTTAGAAAAGAAATCAAAATTAGAAAAAATAGTAAATGAGATAGTAAAAATATTTGGTAAAGTAGATTTTAATGTAAATTATATTCAAAATAATAATTCTTTAATTGCTAATATTTATTTAGTACCACCATTATCACTTGTTGATATAGCAAATTTAGAAGAGTTGAGTGATAGATTAAATTTTAAATATAATGCAATATCTGATAGAGAAAAAATTAATAAAAAAAATATTAATTCTTTAATAGAAATTTACTTAGATAAAGATAGAGAAAAAGATATATGAAAGAAGGTGTAATATGAATAATCAATTTATGGAAGAATTTATTACATTAAGAAATGAAACTCTACAAAATATACAATTAGATATAAATAGTTGGAATAAATTTATTATATATTGGTCAAAAATTTTAGATAAATATAGTATAGATAATGTACTTAATTTATTTGGTTATAATTCAAGTGGAAGAATTTTTATGACATTTGATGATTGGAATAGTGATGATATAGGAAGAAAAATAAAACCCAAAAGTAAAGGAATACCTATTTTAAAAGATTATAGTAAGATATATGTTTTTGATATAAGACAAACTTATGGAAAAGATTATAGTGAATGGAATTATAATCATTTGACAGATTATTCAATTTTAAATTACTATCAAGATAGTATTAAATTTAATAATAATGATGCTAAAAATATAAATGAGAATTTTTATGATATTTTTTATAAAATATCATTAAATCAAATAAATAATAATTATCAAAATTTACAAAAAAATGAAGTGGAGTTCATTGCTAAAACAATGACTTCACTTTTTTTATCAAAGTCTAATTTTAATATATATAATCTTACAAGTTCTTATGAAATGTTAGAAGAATTTGATAATGATGATATTTTAAAATGTATGGAAATTGCTAATAAAGAAACAGCCATTATTTATAATGATTTTGTAAAAAAAGTAAATATTTTACAAAAAGTTCAAGATTATGTGCAGTCAAATGTTCTTTCTCAATTTAAGGAAAATAAATTTTTAAATAATCAAGAAAGACAAGATTTTATTTTAGATTTAAATTTTAATACTCATATTAATGAAAATGTTTTAGATACAATTTATAGTAGATATGTAGATAAATATGAGCATACTTTTAAAAGAAAAATTGAAAATAAAGAAGATGAAACAGATGAAATAAAAATAGAAGAAATAAATAACAAAGAAGAAAAAAACTACAATGAACAATTATCATTGTTTGCACCAAGAGAAGAAGAGTTGGCAAATAAGATTTGTGATATATTTAATTCATTTGATACTAAATATCAAAATACTTTTAAAATAGATAATGTTGAATTACAAGTATGGGAACATATAGCATCTAAAAAAAGAAATTTAACTATTATTTTAAAAAGTTCTTTGATTAATGAATATGCTGATAGTGAAAATAGTTTTACTTATTTTAATATTGATAAAACTGATGAAAAGAAATTAAATGATTTAATAAGAAATAATGCTTTTATTCAATCTTTGTATAAAGATAAAGATTTTTCAATTACATTTACTCCAAATATGATTCACATTATTTGGAATAATTTTGATGAAAAGCAATTTAATATGGATATACCAAATACAAAATTAATAAGTCAAGAAGAAATTGATAGTCAAGAATTAGAACAAATAGATAACGAAGTGTCTTCTATTGTTAAAGATAATAATATTAGTTATAGAGTTACTACATCAGAAATAATACCAACTTATGATGGTATTAAAACTAATGTAATTGAAGAACATAGTTATAATAGTGTAGGAGAAGAAATAGAAGAATACCCAGCAATTAATTATCATATTAATGATGATAAAATTGATACTAATTTTGGTGCTAAAACTAGATTTGAAGATAATATAAAAGCAATAAATCTTTTAAAAGATTTAGAAAAAGAAGATAGAAATGCAACAAAAGAAGAACAAGATGTTTTATCTCATTATGTAGGTTGGGGAGGAATTGCAGATGCTTTTGATGAAAGAAAAGATAATTGGAAAAATGAAAGAGAAAGATTAAGGTTAATTTTAAATGATGAAGAGTATAAAGCAGCAGCACATTCCACATTATCTTCTTTTTATACTCCAAATATTGCAATAGATTTAATATATAATGCTTTAAAACAATTTGGTTTTAAAAAAGGAAATATTTTAGAGCCATCTTGTGGAATAGGTAATTTTTTTGGAAGACTACCTAGTGAATTTGATAAATCTAAACTTTATGGTGTAGAGTTAGATAGTATTAGTGGTAGAATTGCAAAAAAACTTTATCCTACTGCTAAAATAGAAATAAATGGTTATGAAAATTCAAAAGTACCAGATGAATTATTTGATATAGCTATTGGAAATGTACCTTTTGGAAGTAATACTGTATATGATAAAAGATATAAAGATAAGTTTTTAATTCACGACTACTTTTTTCAAAAAACATTGGATAAAGTTAGAGATGGTGGAATAATTGCTTTTATAACTACTTCTGGAACATTAGATAAAAAAGATACAAGAGTAAGAGAATATATAGCAAAGAGAGCAGAGTTTTTAGGAGCAATAAGATTACCAAATAATACTTTCACAGGAAATGCAAATGCAAAAGTAACATCAGATATTATATTCTTGAAAAAAAGAGATGAATTAAAATTAGATGTAAGTGATGAAAATTGGATTTATACAAGTGAATATAATGATGGAATAACTATTAATAATTATTATATTGATAATCCTGATATGATGCTTGGAAAAATGGAATTACATTCAACTGCTTATGGATATGATAGTACATTAAATCCAATAGATGAAGATATAAATGTTTTAATAAATAATGCACTAAAAAAACTACCAAATAATATATATGAGCAAATGGAATTTATACAAAATAATGAAAGTGATTATGAGGTATTAGATGCAGATGATACTATAAAAAATAATGCTTTTACTATTATAAATAAAGATGGTAAAGATATTATTTATCAAAGGCAATTTTCAAGTTTAGTACCATATTCTATTCAAGATGGTATGGTTGCAAAAAGAATTATTGGACTATGTAAATTAAAGAAAGCATTAAGAGAAGTATTTGATATACAACTTCGTGATGGTAGTGATGAAGAATTGTCATTTGCTCAAAAAAAATTAAGTGAAGAATATGATGAATTTTGTAAGAAATATGGATATATAAATGATAGTGCAAATGCAAGAGTATTTGATGATGATCCAGATTATTATTTGCTTACATCAATTGAAAATAAAGTTAGTAAAGATGAAGAAGATGATAAACCTAAATATGAGAAAGGTGATGTTTTTACAAAAAGAACAATTAGAAAAAGTATAAAAATTACTAGTGCAGAAAATGCAGAAGAGGCATTAAGATATTCTTTAAATAATCGTGGTTGTGTAGATTTTGAATATATGAAAACATTATATCCAAAAAGTGAAGAAGAAATGATAGAAGAACTTGATAATTTAATATTTCAAGATCCAGAAAAGATAAATGAATTTAATAAAGGATGGGTTATATCTAGTGAATATTTAAGTGGCAATGTAAAGTATAAACTTAATTATGCTAAATCAATTAATGAAGATAATAAATATGATAAAAATATTGAAGCACTTGAAAGGGTACAACCAATACCACTTGAATTTGATGAAATTAGTGTAAAATTAGGTTCTACTTGGATACCAGAAGATGTTTATCATAAATTTTGTTGTGAACTACTTGATATTCCTAATTGGACTAAGAGCAATTTAAAAATAAAATATGTAAAAGAAGGAAATACTTGGTTATTTCAAGCAAGTGGTTTATATGGTTATGGAGTTAAAAATACAAACACTTGGGGAACTAAACGAGCAGATGCTTTATCATTAATAAAAAATGCTTTAAATCTTCAAAGTGTAACAGTATTTGATAGTTTAGAAGATGAAAGAAGAGTTGTAAATCCTATTGAAACAGCAAATGCAAGAGAAAAGCAAGAACTTATAAAGCAAGAATTTAAAGATTGGATATGGAAAGATGAAGAAAGAAGAAACAGATTAGTAAAAATTTATAATGATAATTTTAATTGTATGAGAGAAAGAGAATACGATGGAAGTCATTTAACTTTTGATGGTATGAATCCAAATATTGAACTTCGTCCACATCAAAAAAATGCAGTTGCTCGTGTACTATATGGTGGTAATGCTTTACTAGCTCATGCAGTAGGTGCAGGAAAAACTTATGAATGTATTGCTAGTGCTATGGAATTAAAAAGACTTGGTATTGTTAATAAGCCAATGTT
>CANRJN010000042.1 GCA_947630945.1 uncultured Bacilli bacterium
TCCCGAAAAAAAGGGAATTTTATTCTATAATCTAATTTTTTCTTGTCTTCGGGATTTTAGTTTTTAATTCAGTCATTTTTTAATAATTAACCTTATTTTCATTAAAAATACTAATTCATATCAAAATTAATATCATCTTTTGTAAGTTTTATATTATAAATTTCATTTATTTTATAATTTCCTTTTAATTTAAGTGGAATATAATTATCAGTAAATCCATAATAATAACCATCTTTACATTCTTCTATTAATACTTCTACATCATGATTTATAAACTTATTAAAGTACTTTTGTTCTAATTCATTAGAAAGTGCTATTAATCTATGTACCCTATCTTTCTTAATATTTCCAGGTATTTTATTTTCCATACGAGATGCAACTGTACCACTTCTATCAGAATAAGGAAATACATGTATTTTAGAAAAACCTATTTCACGACAAAAATCAAGTGTTTCTTGAAAATCTTCTTCACTTTCACCTGGAAAGCCAACAATTACATCAGTTGAAAGTGCTATATCTTTTCTATAACTTCTAATTTCATCTACTTTTTCTTTAAAATATTTTTTATCATATCTTCTATTCATTAATTTTAATATCTTATCACTACCTGCTTGAAGAGGTATATGTAAGTGTGATACAAATGTTGTATTATTTTTTAAGATATCCATCATTTTATCATCTAATTCTACTATTTCAACTGATGAAAGTCTTATTCTTTTAATTAATTTATTTTCAGATATTTTATTTATTAAATCAGCAAGTCTTTTACCATCACTATTATACTGTCCTGTATGTATTCCAGATAAAACTATTTCTTTAATACCAGAAAGTGATAAATCATTTATTTCCATAATACATTTATTAAAGTCTTTACTTCTAACTCTACCTCTTACATATGGAATTATACAATAACTACAAAAATTATTACATCCATCTTCTACTTTTATGAAGGCTCTGTGGTGATGTATATATTTTTTTATTTCCATATCTTCAAATATAGACTTTTCCATATCATCAAATTTAATAATTCTTTTTTTAGTTTTTTCAAATTCATGTATTAAATCTAATATTTTACTTTTATATTTATTACCAATTATTATATCTGCATTAATATAATCTAAAATACTATCTTTTTTAAATTGACAAAAACACCCCATCGCGATAACAATAGAATGAGGATTGTTTTTCTTTATATTATTAATTACTTGTTTACTCTTATTATCTGCTGTATTTGTTACAGTACATGTATTTATAATACATATATCTGCGTTTTCTAATACTTCTTCATAATTATTATCAAGAAGAGTATTTCTTATAAATTCACTTTCATAAGAGTTAACTTTACAACCTAATGTTTTTATTAAAAATGTTTTCATAATGTTATTCTAAATTCTTTTAATATTTTCAAGAATTCTTCTTCCTCCAAATAAATTTCTGTACCTACAACCTCTTTTTTTTCTACTTCAATCTTATTTATCTTAGGAGATCCTTTTTCCTTAGTTTCATCTTTATATGATAATGTTATATTTGATGCATTTTTAAGTAACTGTTCATAGCTAATAATTGCTTTATTTTCCTGTTCTTCTTCATATTTTTGTATAACTGCTTGATTATCAGTAGTACCAAGATTATCCATTCTTTCTTTTGTTTTCTTTTCTAATTCTTCTCTTGATATTACTGCGTTTTCTTCTTCATTATTTTCATATTCATCTATTTCATCATCATATGTTTTAATATTATTTGTATCAATTTGTTTTACAAGTGGAACATTTTCATCAATTTTATCGTTTTCATTACTTGCAAATAATAAATTTATATCATCTATAATATCATTTTCTTTTTTATTATCTTCAACTACTTTATTATTTTCTATATTTGAAAACAAATCTAAATCATCATCTTTATTTTCACTTTTTTCTATTAATAATTCATTATAATCTTGTCTTGATTTTATTAAGGCTAATATAAGTACGATTAATACAATTATAGTTAATATTAAAAATACTATAAAATAATCTCCCTCAATAAAAGCATCTAATACTTTATCAATATTTTTCATATATTCACTCTTCTTTCAAGTATTTGATTATTGATGATACCATTAAAGGAACTGTTTCAGTTCTAAGTACATCACTACCAAGAGAGGTCTTTATAAATCCTTTTTGGACTAACATTTCCTCTTCACTTTTAGAAAGTCCTCCCTCTGGTCCAAATACTAAACTAATTGTATCATTGCAATTTTTACTTGTTAATACTTTACATATATGTTTTACGTTTACTTTGTCAAGTGAACACAATATATTTACATTAGATATACTTTCAATATCTTTAACATTTATAATTTTTTCAAGTGTTGGTTTTTTTACTCTATATGATTGTTCACTTGCTTCTTTGATTATTTTATTCCATCTTATAAGTTTCTTTTCATAATCTTTATGTGGTAATTTATACTTACAATGTTCATATTCAACTACTATAAAATCTGTTATACCAAGTTCTGTTCCATGTTTTAAAATAAATGACATTTTCTCTTCACTTAGCAAAGGAACATAAACAATAAATTTATTTTCATTTTTTAATGTTTTAAATTCTTCTTTGATATTTGCAGATAATAAATCTTTATTTAATGAACAAATATAACTTTTATTTTCATATACAATAATAACATTATCATTTTCTTTCATTCTCATTACATTTTTAATATGATTTAAATCATCTTTATTTAAATATAATGTATTATTTTTCTTAGATACACTAAAATATTGTTGCATAACATCACTCACTTTAAAATAACAATGGTTTGACCATCATTAAAATTATCTATTTTAAATTCTAAAACTCTCTTATCTTTTTTTAAATATTCAAAAGTAGCCTGTTTTAATATACCTTCACCTTTTCCATGTACAATTAATAATTTTTTATTATCAATTCTTAGATTATTATCAATAAAATTATCAATCATTGCAGTAGCAGAATTTCTATCATAACCATGGATATCTAACTTTGGAACATTATATAAAAATGGATCAATATATTCTTTCATACTTCTTCCCTCTTTGATAAGCATATTATATACAAAAGATTACAAAAATTCAATATTTAAGATAAAATAAAAGCCACTAGAATGACTTTTATTAAATATCATATTTCACATAATTTATTTTCTTGTTCTCTTCTAATTGCCGTTCCAAGGGAACGACCAAGTTCATATAATGTGTTTATCCCTTTAATAATAGCACTTAAAAGTGATGCACTAAAACTACTAGCGCCACCTGTTACTTTTAATAGTTCTTTGTCACTCATCACATCCAAGTGGTCTATAATATCCATCAATAAGTCCTATTAAAAAAGTAATTATGCCTATTACTATTCCACCAACTACTATATTAGAGCCTCCATAAATACTTAATAATTCACTATTTTCAATCATAAACTTTTCTCCTTTCTAATTTGTATTTATCTTTAAATAAATCAATTATTTCTTTTTTATGTGAAATATATATAATTGTAATATCATGATAAATACAAAATATTTTATTAATTATCTCTTTTTCTTCATCTAAACCTACCTCACTTAAACATTCATCTAGAATTAAATAATTACTATTATTTAAAAGTGCTCTTGCAAGTAATATTTTTTGTCTTTCACCACCTGATATATTAAAACCATTATCTTCAATAATAAAATTATTTCTAAGCATTTTACTATCTCTTAAATCTTTTAAATTACATATTTCAATTATTTTTTCATACTCTATATCACTAATATTTCTACCATAAATTATATTATTTTTAAGAGTATCATTATTTAAATAATTATTTTGTGAAACATAAGTTATATTATTTAATAAATTATAATCAATATCTTTAATATTTATATTATCAATTAAAATATCTCCTTTATAATCTTCTAAATATTTAAGTAATATTTTAATTAAAGTGCTCTTACCACTACCACTTTGACCATATATTAAAAATTTACTACCATATTTAATATTTAAATTGATATTTTCAAATAAATTATTTATTTTATTATGAGAATAACTTAAATTTTTAATAACTATATCTCCTTTTAAATTGCTATTTATTGAATTATAATTTTTAGACTTCATAATTAATAAATCATAAATTCTTTTATAAATATTATTTAAATAATTAATATTAGGAGTTAAATCTAATATATTCTTAATAGGTTCATTAAAATAATAAATAATAGATGTAAATAATATAAATTCACCTATACTCATATTTTTATTATAAATATTAATTATACATATGAATATACACATAATATTAGTAATATCAACTATAATATTTTTAATAAAACCCTGATAATTTATTTTATTATCAAAAGAAATTGTCTTATTAATATAACTCATAAACTTAACTTCAATTAATTTAACTCTTTCTTTTAATAAATTTAAATTCTTATTAGTTTCATAACCATTAATACTTTCATTTAAACATTTAATATATTCTGCATCTTTAATTAAAATATTTTCATTTTCATAATTAAAATATCTTTTAAATGCTATTACTATTAAAAAATATAAAAATAATTGTATTAAATTTAATATAAATATTTTATAGTTAATACTTAATAATATAAACATACTAATAAATACTAATATTAAATCCATAGAGACAGTAACAATGATTTTAATAAATAAATCTTTAAATAATTTAATATCATTAATTCTACTCATAACATCAGCAGTAGATTTATTTTTAAAAAATTGATAAGGAAGATTAAAAAGTTTTCTTATTATATCAATATTAAATTTAGAATAGATATTATTTTGTACTTTTATTAGTAAACGATTTTTTATATAAAGAAGAGAACTTTTTAAAATAGAATTTAATATAAATATAATAGTAATTAAGGAAAATATTTTGTAATTAAAATTAGGAATGATTTTATCAATAGAAATTGATGTATAAAAGTTACTTATAATATATAAAAGAGTTATAAATATTGATAATATTATTATTTTAATAGTAGTATTTTTTTCTAATTTAATATAGTCAAACATAAATTCAAATAAACTTTTTTGATTGTTTATCTCTTTAAATTCTTTTATTGGGAATATAACTAATGATGTATTTAAATAAATATTTTTAAAATCTTTTTTATTTATTTTATATATGTTTGAAGAGGGATCCATTATTTCTAAATATTTATTTTTTATTTTGTATACTACTATAAAATGATAATGATTATTTTTAATAACATGACAGATTATTGGAAGTATTACTTTATTATTTATAATTTCTTCATAACTATAATGTATACCATATCCATCAAATCCTAATAGTCTAGCACCATTTATAATATTATAAGCATTTGTTCCATTTTTATCTGTTTTTAATATGTATGAAAGTTCCTCTAATGAAATTGAAAAGTTATAATATTTCATAATTGAGAGTAATGAGGCACTAGCACAATCATTTGAACTATTTTGTTTTACAATATATTTTTTATTCATTTTAATCCTCCTATTATATAATTAGCCATAAGTATATCAAAACACTACTTTTTTTGAAAAGTTTTTTAAAAAATTTTTTGGAGGATAAAAAAAGAACCTATTTTACATAGATTCTAATAATTTAATTTATTTATTTTCTCCTGTTACAAACTTCATTGCTTTTCTCATAAGTAAATCATATTTGAATAATTCTTTTGAACCGATTTCTTTTTCAAAATCTTCACGAGACATTCCATATTCTTTACTTGTTTCATCTAAGCCTTTTTCTAGTTCTTCATCTGTTACTTCTAAATGTTCTTTTTCAACAATAGCATCCATCATTAATCTATAACCAATTCTTCTATTTGCTTCTGGTTTTAATGAATTTTTAAATGCATCCATAGTTGAATTAGTAAATTTTAAATAATCTTCTATATTTAATCCTTGATATTGTAATTTTTCACTAAATTCTCTTGTTAATCTATTAACTTCATCTTCTGTCATTTCTTCTGGTATTTCAAATTTAGAATTTTCAACTACTTTATCTAAACATTTAAATAAATAATCATCTTCTAATTGTTTTTCTTTTTCTGCTGTTAAGTTTTCTTTAATATATTTCTTTAAATCATCTAAATTTTCTACTCCACCAACATTTAAATCTTCAAAGAATTCTTTATTAAATTCTGGGAATACTTTTTCCTTAACTTCTTTTACTTCTACTTTGAATACTACTCTTTGACCTCTAAGTTCATCTGAATGATAATTTTCTGGGAATGTAACTTTAACATCTTTTTTGTCACCTTTTTTAAGACCAACTAATGCTTCTTCAAACCCAGGAATAAATGTATGAGAACCTATTTCTAATGAATAATCTTCTCCCTTTCCACCTTTAAATGCTTTATCATTTAAGAAACCTTCAAAATCAATTACAGCAATCATTCCTTCTTTGATTTTAGTCTTATCATCTAATGTTTTCATTTCAGCAAATTGTTCTTTTAAATGACCAAGTTCATGTTCTATTTCTTCATCTGTTACTTCTACTTTTTCTTTTTTGATACCTAAATCTTTATATTTACCAAGTGTAACCTCAGGAGTAGCAACTAATGTAAATTCAATTTCTACTTTATCTTTTGATATATCCTTAATATCGATAGATGGAGTTGCTGCTGGGGTAATTGTTTCTTTATCACTTAATAGTTTTGCATAAAGAATATCAACTGCCATATCAACAGAATCCATAAATAATGCTTCTACTCCTACTTTTTTTACATAAACATCATATGGAACTTGACCTTTTCTAAATCCATCCATTTTGATATCTTTTTTCTTTTTGTTATAAGCATCGTGTAAACAATCTTTCCATTCTTTTCCCTCTAATTTTAATGTATAACTTTTTTTCATATTTCCTCCCTTGTTATAAATTAAATGTTATCAAAAAAGGATATTTTATTATCCTATTGCTACAATTTTAACTGAATAAACACCATCTGGTGATGCAACTTCTACTACATCTCCAACTTTTTTACCCATTATTGCTGATGCAATTGGACTTTCATTAGAGATTTTATTATTGAATGGATCTGCTTCTTGACTACCAACTATTTTATAACTTTCAGTGTCATCATCATCTTCATATTGTAATTCAACTTGGCATCCAATACCAACTTTTCCATCATTTTCATTTTTATCTATAACTGTTGCATGTTCTAATGCATATTCTACTTCTAAAATTCTTTTTTCTAAGTTTGCTTGGTCTTCTCTTGCTTGTTCGTATTCACTGTTTTCAGACAAATCACCAAGAGCACGGGCTTCTTTTAATGTTTGTGTTACTTCTTCTCTTTTAGTTGTCTTCAAATAATGAAGTTCGTTTTCAAGTTCTAAATAACCTTCACTAGTTAAAAAAATTTCTTTCTTTTTCATGTGCTTTAAGCCACCTCTTTCTCATTACCAAAAAATGATACTATAAAATGTATATTTTGTCAAGATATTTGTACCCTTAAAATATCATTTTCACATACTTCAAATGGTATTTTCACTCTAACAATTTCCCTTGCATGCATAGCAGAGGATACATTTTCATTATCACTATTTATAATATATTCAACTTTAAATTTTTGTACTCTAATTTTAGGTCCAAATACTTCAATCGTATCTCCCACACTAAATTTATTTCTCTCTTCAATTACTGCTTCTTGTGTTTCTTTATTATATGATTTTACTATTCCTAAAAAGTCTTTATTACTAATTTCTTGTCTTCCATTAAAGTATTGACCTTCACTTTCTGGTACTCCATTATAAAATTGACTTATATTTTCACGATTTGAAACTCTATTTAATATTTTTTTATAATAAGCAATATCATCTTCATTTAGTGTTCCATCTATTTTTTTATCCATAATAGTTCTATATGCATTTGCAACAGTTGCTATATAATATAGACTTTTCATTCTACCTTCTATTTTATAAGATTCAACACCTAAGTCCATCATATCACTTATATTATCTATCATATTTAAATCCTTAGAAGAAAATGCATAATCATAAGGAGTATTATTATCAAATGTAAATCTACATACTTGTGAGCATCCTCCTCTATTTGAATCTCTTAGTGTTACATAATTAGACATAACGCATCTTCCACTATAACTAGTACACATAGCCCCATGTATAAATACTTCTACTTCTGTATCAATATTTTCTTTAATATTTTTAATATCTTCTCTACTACATTCTCTTGCTAAAACGACTCTATAAGCACCTAAGTTTTTATAAAATTTAACTGCTTCTAAATTAGTAATTGATTTTTGAGTAGATATAAAGAATGATGTTTTTAATTTTAATCTTTTAATTGCTTCAATAACTGCAAAATCACTTACAATAAATGAATCTACATTTAAATTATCTAATTCTTTTAAATAATTATCTAAATTTTCTAAGTCACTATTGTGAAATATCATATTTACAGTAACATATACTTTTTTATTTAATGAATGAGCAAATTCTACACCTTCTTTTATTTCTTCTAAACTAAAATTATTAGCATTTGCTCTTAAACTATAATCATATCCACCAATATATACTGCATCTGCACCATAAATACAAGCAAATTTTAATCTATTTAAATCCCCAGCAGGTAATAATAATTCATATTTCATTTTAAATCACCTACCTTATATTTAATGTCACTTTCTAAAAAGTAATAGTCACTATCTATTAAATTATATAAATTAGTTTCATTTAAATTTTCAAGTATTATATTTTTAGATATTTCATTTATATCTGTAAAATCTATTATTAAATTTAAATTTGAGAGTTCACTTAAATATTTAGATGCACAAAAAATTCTATTATATCTAACTACACTTCCGCATTTCTCTTCTTTTACTTCAAGTGTTTTTTTACTAACTATTTCACTAATATCATATTTATTAGTATCATTTTCAATATCAAAGTGTTTATTAAAATTAGATACTAAATGTCTTCTTGAATACATAAGTATATTTTTACAAGTATAAAAATAGTATATATTACTTTTTGTTTTATTTTGTATTTCTTTTATTTCATTTATCATTAAATCATTATTAATAACTACATTTTTAATATTTAAATCATATAAAAAATTAATTGCTTTATAATTAGATAAAATATGATTTTCATATAAAACTAATCTATTTTTATCTATTATATTGGATAGTCCTATATCTTCTATAATAAACTTAATATTTTTATTAAATTTATTATATATTTTTTTAAATTCATTTATTTGTAAGTGTAAAAATTTATTCATTATAACATATATTTCATAATCATTTGAAAGATTATTTATTTCATCTATTTCAAAATATACATTATATCCAATTGAGTAATCTTTAAGTGGCAAAATAAAAGTATTAAGATTATATTTTTCATATAATTTTAAGTCTTTATTATCTGGTATAATTAAATATTTTTTCTCTTGCATACTCCTAATTTATCACCTACTTCTATATATTCTACATCAAATTCTTGATTTGTATCTAAAAAATCAATAAATTTTTCTATTTTTCTTACCATTTGTCTTAAATTTCTACTTTTAATTTCACTACTTTTACCAACATAACCATGAAAAGATAAATTATCAATAATGATAATTCCATTCTTATTTAAATTTTCTTTATATTTATTAAAGAATTTTAAGTTTTGTGATTTAGCCGCATCTATAATTACTAAATCATATTTATCTTTTATTATTACATTTTCAGCATCATCATGAATTAAATCAATATTTTTAAGAGATGAGGATACTACATTATTAACTGCTAATGAGTATCTATTATTATCTCTTTCTATACTAGTTATTTTTGTAATATTTTTATTGCATGCAAAACATATTGTAGAGTACCCGATTGCAGTACCTATTTCTAGTATTGTTTTTATATTATTTGTATTTATTATTTCATTTATTTTTTCAATTGTATCTTCACTCATTATTGGAACATTATTTTTAATTCCATATTCTCTTATATCATTTATTAATTCTCGTAATCTATCCATAATCCTTCTCTTTTTAGTCTTGCTACTGTACTTGTATGTTCACTATCTGTTTTATTAAAATATGTTTTACCATTTTTATCTGCTACAAAGTAATAATAATTGTGTTTTGTAGGTTCAATTGATGCAATAATTGAGTTAATACTTGGATTGCATATTGGACCTATTGGAAGTTTTCCTGCCATACAACTACTTCTTGTATTATAATCATTACAATCATTTAATTCACTTTGTTTTAAATCTCTTAGATAGTTATCTATTTTTTCTGCATAATATGTTGTTACATCACTACCAAGTGACCAATTATTTTTAAGTCTATTATAAAATACACCTGCTACTCCTTTTCTATCATCAGCAGAACCTGCTTCTTGTTCAATTATAGATGCAAGAGTTATCATTTCATGAATAGTATAATCACTCTTTTGTATTTCTTCTTTATATTCACTTAATTTACTTTCCATATTATCTAACATTTTTCTAAATATATCATCAATATCAGCAGTAGTATAAAAGTCATATGTATCTGGAAATAAATACCCCTCTAAACTATAATATATTCCTTTCTTTTTAATGTCATCTGTTAAAAACCAATAATCATTAATTAATTCATCTAGATAACTTTCATCTTTTAATTTATTAAGTATTTCATCTTCTGTAATATCAAAGTTTTCTGTTATTGTTTTTATAATATATCTCATATTTTTACCCTCTACAAAAGTAACTCTTTTAGTAGATGCAAGAGTTATACTACCTTTTTCTAATTCATGAATTAATTCTTCTACACTATAATTCTTTTTAAGTATATAATCTCCTGATTCAAGATTACCTACTTTATTTAATTTTAAATATATTTTATATGCAAATTCATTTCTTATAAGTCCTTTTTCTTTTAACATACTAGAAATTGTACTATAAGTTTGTCCACTACTTACATTTATATTTACTGTTTCACTACTTTTAGATGGAGAAGATATCATAAAAAAATAACTTCCAATAAGACCACCTATTAAAATTAAAATAATTAGTATCACTACTAAAATAAATATTATGAATTTTTTTACATTGAACACCTTTTTTTCCATTTTTACCTCCGATATAGATTATTTTATTACTAATGAATCTAATATTTTTTCTATAAAGTCTAATTCTTCTTTATTTTCTACATTTTTAAGTCTAGTCATATTACCTTTTTCACTTAATATATAACTGCTAGCATATGCTTTAATATTACCATCTTGACTTTTTTTATCATCTGTATATATTACATAATTTAAATTATCATTACTTTCTATATTTAAAAGTATTCTATATTCTTTTTTATTACCTTTTGTATCTTTAAGAGTTAAATAATTATCTTTCATTTATTTCTCCTATCTAAATATGCTTGTAATATTATTGTGGCAGCAACTTTATCAATAACTTTTTTTCTATTTTTTCTACTTGTATTATTACTTATTAATAATTTTTCTGCTTCTACTGTTGATAGTCTTTCATCTTGAAGTATTACTTCTTTATTTTTATATCTATTTTCTAATAGTTTTTTAAATTCTAATGTTTCTATACTTCTAGTAGATTTACTACCATCTAAATTTAAAGGATTTCCAAGTACAAACGCGTCTACTTTTTTAGTGTATACAACAGTGTCTAATTGATTAAATAATTCATCATAATTATTAAATCTTATTATTTCAAGTGAAGTTGCAATAATAGATGTTTTATCACTAATAGAAAGTCCTAGTGTTTTACTTCCTAAATCTAGTCCTAAATATACCATTAATCTATATAATTTACTAGCATTGCTTCTAGTATATCTTCCCTTTTAAATTTAACTATTTTATTTCTACATTCTTTATAACTTGATATATATCCAGGATCTCCACTAATTAAATATGCTACTATTTGTTTATGTGGGTCATATCCTCTTTCTTTTAAGTCTTCACTAATAGTTAATAATGTACTTTTTATATTTTCATCAATTATTGTATTTGTATCTACTACTGTTGTTTCATCATTTGACATTATCTTCACTTCCTTTATAAATATTTTATCAAAAAATTGATAATATAACAATAACATATATAATTTTATATGGCAATCGCATAAAAAAATAATGTAAAATAATGGGAGACTGCTGAAAAAGTAGTTAAAATTAAAACTGATATTTAGAGTAAATTTCTATTTATCAGTTTTTTTGTAAATAT
>CANRJN010000043.1 GCA_947630945.1 uncultured Bacilli bacterium
ATAACCACCTTATTATGTATCAATTATATCAAAATTCTTTGCGAAAAAAATTTTAATAAATTTATTCTTTTTTGCTGTATGTACTGAATTATAAATTATATTTATTTGATATATAATTTCATAAAAATATAATTTACTATTAGTTATATCTATAATAAAATTCTTACTTTGGCTTTTATTTCTTTTTATTGTATTATCTAATATTTTTTGACTATTACCTTTTATTTCTTTTAAATCCCAAAATTCATCATTCCACAAATAATCTGCTGTTTTTATATTTTTTGGATAATTAACTCTTGGTAACATATATATTTTTCCACCAAAGGTATTTACTAACCAATTCGCGACTTCTAGTTCTTTTTTACTATAATCTAATACTACGTTTTTTCCATCAACATAATATTTTACTCCATCTTTTTCTATATATTTTGCTTCAATTACTTTATGATTTTTTAGATTATAATTTTTAATACATTTATTTGCTATTTTTTTATATGCCATTTTACCTCCTCTACTATATAATTAGCCATGAAGGTATCTAAACACTACTTTTTTTACTAAATTTTTATTTTTTATTGTAATGTACGACTTTACTATTGACATACTTTTTAAATTATTGTATATTATAGTTAATGAGATTGGTCCTGACACACTTTGGGTCGGGGTCAATCTCTTTTTATTTAATACTTAAACTTATTTTATAAACAAAATTAGCCTTTACATAAAATTCATATAACATATTTTTAAGTATAGAAAGCCACAAAAAAAGTAAATAATTTATTTTTTTATTTACTTTATTCTTCAATATCATTAATATGAAAATATAACTTTGCTTGTTCTTCTACATCTATAATTAATTTATCAACAGTTCCATCAATAGGTGAATCTTGAACATCTTTTCTAATACTTTTTGGAAATATTTTTTTCATATCTTCTTCGTATGAGCCATCACTTGGAATTATTGATTCAGTAACTTTATATTCACCATTTATTTTTTCAACTTTAAATTTATGAGGTATAGAATATCCACCATCTTTCCTTAATTTATTATTTTCTACATAATAATCTTCTCCTAAAACCCATGCATATACATAATATAATTTATTACTTTCTTTTTCATCTAATAAAAACACTCTCATACTTGCAAAAGACTTTTCATTTTTATGATATTTAATATCATTATCAGATTCATCAACAATATATTTTTTTATTGCTGAATATATTTCTTTTTCTTCTATATTTAATGCTGGTGTATAATAAAATCCCCATGTGCTAAATAAAACAGGTTTATTTTTGTTCATTCTTCTTACATCAATAAAAAACATTGTACTAATAGTTATTAACAATACAAAAATTACTGCAACTATTATCTTAAACTTCTTATGAGATTTATTAATTTTACTTGAATAATTAATTGTATTTAAAATATTTTCTTCTAATTTTTCTTGATATTCTTCTTTCTTTAATCTTTCTCCACTTAATAATTCATTAATTGAAATATCAAGTTCTTCACATAATGGTTGTATAAGTGATATATCTGGAAGCCCTCTTCCATTTTCCCATTTTGATACTGCTCTATCAGTTATTCCTATTTTATTTGCTAGTTCTTGTTGAGTTATATTTTTTTCTT
Source organism: uncultured Bacilli bacterium (assembly GCA_947630945.1). Lineage (GTDB taxonomy): Bacteria > Bacillota_I > Bacilli_A > RF39 > UBA660 > CAG-1000. The sequence continues at coordinate 1,631 of CANRJN010000043.1, forward strand.
TTCTAAGTTTTGATATGAATTTTCCTATCTTTTCTTGATTCATTTTTTCTTCCTTTCAAGTGCATTATATTATAAAATATTAAAAAAATATACAAACTAATCGTAGAGTTTGTATATTTTTATCTAATTTTTTAATTTTGATATAATATTTGTCCATCTTTAATTAAATCATAATTTATAAGTTTATTACTATCTAAATTTTCTTTATACATATCAACTGCACTAATTTGACTATTATCATAAGTCTTATAATAATAAATACCTTTATCTGTATTAACACAAGAACTATATATTGTTATTTCATATTTATCTTCTCCCATATGAACACAACCTCTTTGTTGACATACAGAATCTAATATATGAAAGAATTGACTAATACTTTCATTTTCACTATCACCAGAAAGAGAATTCATTTTAGTAAATGTTGCTTTTACAAATCTTGATGCAGATGATAAGTCCCCTGGAAGACCTAATGCTCCCATTCCTCTACTATAAGCATCTAATTTTAATTTATCAGAAAAAGTATTTTTAGGTGGTTCTATTGACATACTCATATAATTATTTAAATTAAACATATGTATATCAAATGTAGGATTATTAGTAAGTATTCCAACAGGATTATCATATACTTTAAGTCCATCTTTTACACTTTCAACTGTAATTGATGAGTTTTTATCTGCTATTATCCAATGAAGTGGAGATGCAGGTAACTCTTTACTAAAATTAATATTTGCAATATTAATATTTTTTAATTTTTCTTTTGCTTCTTCTACTGTTGAACAATCACATAAAATATATGGTATAAATTCAAATGGTGCTATATTATCTTTACCTTCTTCTATTTCTCCATAATAAGCATTTCCTGGAAAATTTAACCCAGCCATAGAAAGTCCTTTTTCATTAGTCGCATCATAATAAAGTGGATAATCATTCATAACATAAGACATACCTATTAATGCATAATGTGTTTTAACACTACCTACATTTCTAAAATTAAACTCGTAATTTCTAGGTGTCACTGTAACTGTTTCCTTATAAGAAAATTCTAAATCTAAATTTCTTCCAAAATAATGATTTTTTGTTTTATATGTTGCTGCTGTACACATAATATTACCTTCTTTCTTATAAAAAATTATATCAAATAATCTATGATTTTAAAATACATTTCTAATAAATATCTTCTGTAAAATAAAATAAAAAATATTGATATTTTATTATAATTTTTTTATATTTATATCAAGAGGTATTTTATGAATAAAAAATTATTTAAAAAAATCTGTTCATTTATTTTTCAATTCCTTATATTAAATTTAATTATTATAAATTTTTGTAGAGAACTAGACATTGAAATTAATATTTTAATAATTATTTTTATTAATGTAGCATATTTATGTGGATACTTATTCTGGCAATTATTAAAAAAAGAATCACATAAAAATATTAATAATGTAAGATATGGTGAATTTGATTTTGGAAATGAAGGAAAAAAATTACCAAAAATTAATGAAATTAATTATTTTCGTGATATACCTTGCAATAAAGATTTAATTAAAATGTATTGGATATGTTCACAATATGAAATTTTGCCAGAAGAAACATTAAATAAAAAACTAATAGAAGCAATGCTATTAAAATTAATTAAAGAAAATTATATAAGTTTAAATAAAAATAAAACTAATCTTTTTAATATAATGAATAATGGTTATTCAATAGACTTATCAAAAGTAATTGAAATTAATGATTTAAAAGATATACATAAAATTAAAAATAATTTAGGATATGAATTAATTAAAATATTAAAAAGTTCAACTACAAATAATAATATTTTAGAGCCACTTGAATTTGAAGTTTGGTATATGAATAATAAACATTTATTTGAAACATTTTTTTATAATATAAATATTAAAGTAATACAAGACTTAAAAGATGAAGGACTAATTACTACTTATAAACAAAAATATCGTGATTTTTTTCAATATAAATTTAAGGAAATTAAAAAAGTTGATCCAAAATTAAAAGAAGAAGCAATAAAAATATTAGGTTTTAAAAAATTTATTAATGATTTTAGTGCTTTTTCTGAATTAAAATCAAAAGATGTACATTTATGGGAAGACTATTTAATATTTGCAACTCTTATTGATGAAACAGATAAAGTTGAAGAACAATTTAGTAATTATTTTAAAATAGATTTAAAAAGATAATAATTTTTTCAAATTAAAAACTATATAAAATTATTACAAAATTATATAGTTATTTTTTTATTTAAATAGATTTATTACTCTATCTATAAAAGTTTCCTTTTTTTCTTCTTTTTTAACAGTTTTAGTTTCTTCTTCTAATTTTTTTGAATCAATTACTAATATAAATTTAGTTTCACTATCACTAGATAAATTTGAAGATGTAAATGATATATAATTATCACTTAATTTTGTCATTTGTTTTATTTTATTTGTTGTTGATTTAACACTACCATTTACCATATTTGTAACTTTATTAATTCCACTTTTATTAAATGTTGAAATTCCTGTTGATAACTTGTTTATTCCCTTATCAAGTTCATTTACTCCATCATATAAAGTATTTAATGAATTAGTAATTTCATTAATAGATGAATTTTTAACTAGATTTGCTATTTCTGGTGCTAGGGTTTGTGAAACACTACTAGCAGTAGTTAAAGAAGCATTTTTACTTACGTTAATAGCAACTTGTTTTGAAGTTTCTTCTGCTACTATTAAGGATGTTTTACTAGCAAGAGAAGTAAGATTTTCAATAACGGCTTCTTGAAAAGATGCAACTGTCTTTACATCATATCCATTTGCCATTAATTTTTCACAAAATTCTCTATTACCTTTAACACATCCAGCATAATATGTAAGATTTTCACTTCCACCAAGATAACTTACTAAAATACTTTGAACACTACTTTCTACTTCTTTTTCTACATTTTTATTTCCATTAGATAAATTTTGTTTAACTAAATTCCAAGCATCTTCACCAATTTTCTTTTCATAATCATCTGTAAATGTACTTTTAACCTTAGATATTGTTTGTTCTTTTATAGTATTTATTTGTTCTTTACTTAAAGCATCACTTTTATCATTAGATAATTTATTAATAGAAGAAGATAAACCATTTTTTAATTTTGTACTTCCATCATTTACTTTTTTAGCAGATTCATCTATTTTATTCATATTCTCTTGTAATGTATCTACTTGTTTATAAACATCATCTAATTTATCAAATATTTCTAAATCACTACTTTCAACAATTTTAGGAACAATTATATTATATATACTTGGAAGAGAAAAATTAGTAGTTTCATAACTTAATGTAATTGTATTCATATCTTTTAAATCATTTATTTTTAAATTTTCATACATTCCAGGTACAGAAAGCCCAACTATTATACTTTTAGTTCCATTAGATATAACTTTTCCATTTTGAACACTTATATTTTTAGATGTTTTACTATCTAATACTGTACTCATAGTTACAACAAATGGAGTATATAATGTAGTATTTTTATTATTTATTTTTACACTATGCTTATCATTATTTTTATATTTAAAAGTCATAGTTACTTTACCACTTTTACCAAGCATATCATTAATATTCATAACTTTATCATTTAATTTATATGTAATATCAATTGATATAGGTAAACTTTTATTTGTAGTTCCTTCATAAAATATATCTTCACCATTTGTATCCCATACTATTTTATTATTATTTTTTGTATATTTATTATCATTATTAACATTTAATATATTTTCCAAAGTAGTATTATCTGTAATACTATCTAACTTAGAATTGTTAACAACTTGTTCATTTACAAGTATACTTTTAACACTTCCATCTTCATTTAATTTTGTATAAACAGTTTCATTTTTAGTTAAAGCAAATATATTATATGGAAAACATAATAAAGCAAGTATAATATATAAACTTAATTTTAATTTTTTATTATCTATTTTCATTTTTTTATCTTTCCTTTCTTTTAAAGTAGTTTTCATAATCAATTTATCAAATGTTAGTAATATTGATGGTAAAAGTATAATTACTACTAACATACTAATTATTGCACCCCTAGAAATTAATGTACAAAGAGACGCGATCATTTCTATTTTTGAATAAATTCCAACGCCAAATGTTGAAGCAAAGAAACACATACCACTTGTTAATATTGATATTCCACAATAATTCATAGTTTCTAACATTGCTTTATTTTTAGATATATTTTTCTTTCTATTTTTTAAATATGTTGTTGTTAAAAGAATAGCATAATCTATTGTTGCTCCAAGTTGTATTGTTCCAAGTACAATTGGCGCTATAAATGGAAGAGTTGTTCCACTAAAATATGAAATACTCATATTTATAAATATTGCAGTTTCAATAGTTATAATAAGTAAAAATGGTAAACTAAATGATTTTAATACAAAGAATAATATTATAAATATACAAAGTATTGAAAAAGTATTAACATTTTTGAAATCTATATCACAAATATTAACTAAATCTTTCATAAGTGGTCCTTCACCTGCTAGTATTGCATTTTTATCATACTCTTTTATTATTTTATTAATATCTTCTATTTGACTATTAAGTTCATTAGTAGCAGTTTCATAAGAAGAATTTATAAGTATCATTTGATATTTATTATTTTTTATAAGTTTAATTATATCATCCGGTATTATATTTTCACTTATTCCAAGATTTTGTAATTTTGAAAGTGATAATACCCATTCTATTCCATCTAATGATTCTATTTTAGATGTCATATTTAATATATCATCATTTTTTATTTCATTATTTATAAGTATTATTTCAGGACTTATTATATTATAATCATCTTTTAATTTTTCATTTGTTTTAATACTTTCTAATGTATTTGGAAGTGATTTATCTAATTTATAATATACTTCAACTTTTGTATATGCAAGATATGTTGGTACTAGTAATAAAACAAATATAACTAATGCAAGAATTCTATGTTTAATAATAAATTTATTTAATTTTGTAAAATCTGGTGATATTTTTTTATGTTTAGTTTTAGTTATTAAATTATCAAATGTTAATAATAAACTTGGGAATAATGTAAGTACACATATAACTCCAAGAAGTACACCTTTTGCCATAACTATTCCTAAATCACGACCAAGAGTTAATTGCATAAAACATAAAACTAAGAAACCAACAATAGTAGTAAGAGAACTACCCATAACAGATGTAAATGTTTCTTTAATTGCATCTGCCATAGCAACTTCTTTTTCTTTTACTTTTTGTTTTTTATTTTCATAAGAATGGTATAAGAAAATTGAAAAATCTGTTGTAACTCCAAGTTGTAATACAGCAACTAAGGCCTTTGTTATGTATGATATTTGACCTAAAAATAAATTAGTTCCAAGATTAAATATAATTGCAAAGCCAATATTTAAAAGTAATAAAAATGGAACTATATAAGAATCAAGTGATAATTCTAATATAATAATACATAAAATTATTGCTATTAAAATATAAATATGTATTTCTTTTTCAGATAAGTTCATAGTATCTACTACCATTGAACTCATACCACCTTGACCTACACTTTCACCTGTTATATCTCTAATTTTTGAAACAGCAGATAATGTTTCTTCATTTGAAGTGGAATTATTAAATGTTATAAATAATAAATCACTATCATGAGCATGTACTTTTTCTATTATATCAGTAGGTAACATTTCAAGTGGTATTGATGTTCCTATAACATCATATAAACTAGCAACTTCATTAACACCTTTAACTTCCTTTATTTTATCTTCTAGTGATAATATATCTTTACTACTCATATTATCAATAATCGCGATAGAATAAGAACCCATATTAAAATCATCTGTTAATATATTTTGTCCTTTAATAGTTTCAATATCACTTGGTAAATATACTAATATATCATAATTAATTTTAGTTAAATTCATAGATATAAAAGATATTATTAATAAAACTATTGATACTATTAAAACTAATATTCTATGTTTACATATAAAATTTGCAAACTTATTCATATTTTCACTTCCTTTTTCATTAAAGTATTCTATTACTTTATATAAATTTTTAACACCAACATATTTAACTAAATGTATGATAAACAACACTTTTACAAAAAATATACAATAAAAAATAAACATTTGTATTAATATGTTTACTTTTTCAAAGAAATTATCTATAATTATTTTGGTGAAATTATGGAAAAAAAGAAAGATTTAAGAATTATTAAAACACAAAATTTATTATATGCATCTTTAATTAAATTAATGAAAGACAAATCATTTGAAGAAATAAAAGTTGCAGATATATGCAATGAAGCATATATAAATAGATCTACTTTTTATTCTCATTATAATGATAAATATGAATTATTAGTAGATTTTATTAATGAACTTAAAAACAATTTACTAAGTTCATTAGAGAAAAATGAACATATAGTAAATACAAAAGATTATTATATTGAAATGATACATTTATTATTAGAACATATTGAATCTAAAAAAGATATTTACTCTTCTATATTAAAAAGTAATAGAAGTAGCATTTTAATTGATATAATAATTGAAGTTGCTGTTAAAGATATAAATAAAAGAATTGAAATAAATAATATTCATAAAGGTAATGTTCCAACTGATATATTAGTAAAATTTTATTTAGGCGCTGTTACTAGTATAATAATTGAATGGTTAGAAAGTAAAAATAAGTATACAAAAAAAGATATATTAAATTATTTAGATGAATTAATACCCGAAATTTTAGTTTAAAAAAGGTACTTTCAAAATTAGTACCTTTTATTTGTCATTTGTTACATCTCCATTACCAGATACAGGTATACTTTCACCTAAATATGTAGGTTTTGGTTTAAATATAACTTTTATTGCATCTTTATTTCTTGCAAGTATTTCTCTTAATTCTCTATATAATTGTCCTGAATATTTTACTGTATCTGCACTTACTCCATATGCATCAAGACCTAATTTATTTGAAATATAAAGTGCTCTATATAAATGATATTTTTGTGTCACTATTAATATCTTTTTAGATTTAAATATTTCTTTTGCTCTATAAATACTATCGTATGTTGAAAAACCTGCATGATCCATAAATATATCTTCTGATTTAACTCCATTATCTATTGCATATTTTTTCATTATATTTACTTCATCATAATCTTCTCTTCCATGATCTCCACTCATTATCATTTTAGGGGATACACCTTTTTTATATAAATCTACTCCTTGTAATATTCTATCTTTAAGCATAGGACTTGGCTCATCACCCCATACACCTGCTCCTAAAACTAAAATACAATCTATATCTTTTAATTTACTGTAATCACTCTCTTCAATTATTTGTGACTTAGTTGATAATTTTACATATGCATTTACTCCAAATACATAAATAATACCTACTACAACTAATATTCCAAATATAATTAATAATTTAGTCATTTTTTTCATATAAACTCCTTTAAATTATTTTACCATAATAAAAGTAAATCAAACATAATATTTTAATTGATTTACTTTCTATATGTTAAATATATATTTCATCATACAAAAAGCACTAAATCATTAGTACCTTTTTATTTGAATAAATTTTGTATAAAATTTATATATTCTTGTATTAAATTACTTGTTTTACTTTCATAAATCATTTCTTTTGCAAGAGTTATATTATCAGTAATAATATTATCTACATTCATATTAATCATATCAGTAATACTTTCTTTTGTATTAACAGTCCATGCATATAATTCTTTACCACTATTATGAACTTTATTAACAAGTGTTTTTGTAACACTAGATGCTTCAATACTAAAACTATCAGCATCTTTTAAACTAGTTATATCACCATAAGCAAGACTCATAACATACACAGTTTTAATATTTTTATCATATTTTTTAACATTTTCAAGAACTTCATATGCTTGTGATGTTACAACACAATTACTTGCAAAATCATATTTATTAACTAATTCAACTACACTTTTTTCAAAGTCAACTTCATGACCTGTTGGTTTTAATTCTATATTTAATTTAATATTATTATTTTTAGCAAATTCAATTACTTCTTCAAGAGATGGTATTTTTTCATCCTTAAATTCACTACTGAAAAAACTTCCAGCATCAAGTTTTCTAATTTCATCATATGTTACATCCCAAGTATTCTTATTAACACCGGTAGTTCTTTTTAAATTACTATCATGCATTACTACTAACATTTTATCTTTTGTTTGTTGTACATCTAATTCTATCCAATCACTATTTAACTTTTTAGCGCCAACAAAAGCAGACATTGTATTTTCAGGATACATAACAGATGCACCTCTATGAGCAGTAACTTCCATAGTTCTAACATACTCAATATTTAAATTATATTTTCCATTTAATATTGAATATGTAAACAAACAACTACTACATATAACTAATACTATTATAATAGTTTTCAATATAGAAAAAATCTTATTTTCTTTTTTAGTTATTTTTTCTTTAATATCTAAATGAACAATTTTTTCATTTTTACTTTCTTTATGTTTATAAAATAATACACTCATAATTGCATAACTAATTGGTGTAGAAAGTAAAGTAATAACAATAAATGAAATTGCTATTAAAAGCCAAATTAATGTAATAGATAAATTACCTAATATATTTTTACCAAATATTTTATATAATAATATTATTAAAAATATTGATACAAATATAAATAAAACATATATAATCATTATTATAATTTCACTAATTATTAAATATATGAAATCTTTAAATTTATTACCTTTACTTAAAACTATACTTTTCTTTCTAGCCTCTTTAAAATTACAATTTTCAAGAACAAAATAATGAATAGAATAAAGCCACTTAAATAATAATATAGTAAGTAGTATTAAAAATATAACATATATAATTGATAACACTTTATTAGCACTAATAAAATCTAATATAAATTCTGGTACAGATAATGTTGAAATAAATCCAGAAGATACACCTATATTTAAAAATGGTATTAAGAATACTATTAAGAATGGTAATAATATATTTTTTCTATTAAATACTCTTAATGATTTTTTTACTGCTATAAATAACGCGGTCTTAATATTAATTTTTTTCTTCTGATAAGAACTATCTAATATTACTATAATTGTACTAATCTCTATAAAACTATAAAAAGTAATTACAATAAGTAATAACAATATTAATATTAAAACTAATGGATTTGTTAAAAATGAAAATATATTTTCAAGAGTTAAATAATTGTATCCACTAATTTTAGTTATTAAACTAAATATAGATAAAAATAAAGGTACAAATATTATTACTGTAATAAGTTTATATAAAAGTTCAAAACTTATTAATGTTTTTAAATTGAATTTTAACATATTACTTATTTTCTTCATAAGACACTTCCTTTTTAGTAATTCTATTATACAACAAAAATTAACAATTTAAGATAATTAATTTATTGTAATGTATTACATTACTATTGACACACTTTTTATTTTAATGTATATTATAAATATAAGAGATGTAGTCGTGGTGACCTTGTTTGAAAAAACTAATTTACCACGGGTAAATCTCTTTTTATATATTAAATTTTTAAATGACAGCCTACACTTTTAGACTATCTTTTATAACACACTTTCAAGTATAGAAATTATAAAAAAAAATAAAAAAGAGTTAAATCTCTTTCAATAACTCTTTTAAATCATTAATATTAGTACTATCTGCATCAATAATAATACCATCACTAATATCAAATATTTCTTTTATATTTTCTTTATCAATATAGCCACCATAATAAACTTCTACATTAATATCATATTTATTATTAACATACTTCTTTATTAATTCAATAGTTTTTGATATTTTATCTACCTTATATTCATAAGTTCCAACTGCAAAATTAGGAATATATGCAATACTTAGATATTTTAAATTATTAGATTCAATTGATTTTA
>CANRJN010000044.1 GCA_947630945.1 uncultured Bacilli bacterium
TATATATAATTTTAGTTTGTATAACCCTTTCTAATGATTTAAATTTATCTATGTCTATTACACCATTTTGAAATACTTTATTAAACACCTTATTTGCTTGTTCATCTATATAATTACTATTCTCAATTAAAGTTTCACTAAATTTAATAAACTTTTTATGAACATTTGGATTTTCTTTTTTTAAGAATGGAAGTATTACATGTCTATATCTATTTCTAGTATGTATATCTTCATTATTTGTTGAATCTATATAATATTTAATATTATTTCTAGTATCAAAATCAATTATTTCATCTTTTGTAAGAGTAATTAAAGGTCTTACTATTTTATAGTTACCTTTATCTACTATTCTACTAAAACCACTATAACCTTTTAAAGTAGAACCTCTTACTATTCTCATAAGTATTGTTTCAATTAAATCATCTGCATGGTGTGCTGTCATTAAATATTTAGCATTATAGTTTTCAACTATTTCTTCAAAGAAATTATATCTTATACTTCTTGCTTCATTTTCAAAATTATCATCGCCCCATTTTTTAACTTTTATACATTCAAAAATGATACCATTTTCCTTACAGTATTTTGATACATATTTTTCTTCTTCATCACTTTCTTTTCTTTTATTATGATTTATATGGGCACAAACTAATCTTAAACCCATTTTTTCTTTAAATTCATTTAAAATATATAATAGTGCCATTGAATCTGGACCACCTGATACACCTACAACTATTGTATCATTAGGAGACACTCCAATTTTATTTCTTATAAAATTATAAACTTCTTCCATATTGCCTTTCTAATCATCCATTTTTAATATTATTTCATCTTTACCAGAATATAAATATTTTTCTCTTGCATATTTTGCCATATATTCTGGATCTTGTAATTTATTTATTTGTGCTTTTAAGTCTTCTTCTTCACTTAATTTATTATTGTATTCTTCTTTTAAATCATTTATTTCATTTTTAGTTTTATATATTTGAGTTACATAAGAAAAAGCAGAAGATATAAAAACTACACTAGATATTATAAGACCTAGAAACAATATTGTCACTCTAAATTTTGTTTTTATTCCTAACTTTTTCATATATACTTTCCTATTCTGTTAAATATTATATCTTTATTTATTAATTTTTACAATCTATATTACTTTTTTTGACAATATTTTCGTAAAATTAATGTAAAATTTTTTATTATTTTTTTATGGTTACTAAATACAAAAGAAAAACATACAACTAGTGTATGTAATGTGAAGATGGTAATGGAAGAAATTTATATTACTTGTTTTTCTTTATTTTCCTTATTCTATCTTTAAAATATATAAATGTTAAAACAGTAATTAATATAAAATATATATTAATAATTCCTCCATTTATAATGTAAAACATTTTAAAATATATTAAAGTTAAATCTATCATAAATAATAATGAATTTAAAAATTTATATATGTTTTTACCAAAGTATAGGTATTTATATGATATTTTATAAGCAAATATAACTACAAAGCCATATAAAAAAGAAAAAAGAAAAGACAATAATTGTTCTTTAAGTCCCATTATTTAAATAACCTAGCCATAATATTATCTGCTTTTAATTTTTTATTACTTTCATCTAAATAATTAACTGATGTTATTCTACCTTTAATTGATAAGTTTCCTTGAAAAGTATCTAATTTAATTAATTCTAAATTTTCTCCTTTAATTAATATACTTCCCATAACACTATCTACAAAAAACTCAGTATCATCAAAACTATTTAATTTTTTTATTCCTGATAATACTATATTTTTTCTATCAGTAACTGTAATAATATGATTATATGTATCATTTAATTCTTTTACTTTATCCATATATTATTCTCCTCTAAAATAATTATATGAATAAATTTTTAATATATGAAAAAAGACTACATTAAGTAGTCTTATACATCCATTATTCTTCGTTTGAATCGGCAGGTTCATCTGCTTTTTCATAAGCATCTAAAATTGCTTTTTCAAACATAGTTCTAACTTCTTGGTTGATTGGATGAGCAATATCTCTATATTCACCTACTGGAGTCTTACGACTTGGCATAGCAATAAATAATCCATTGTCACCTTCAATGATTCTAATATCATGAATAGCAATAGCATTATCAACAACTACTGATGCTATTCCTTTCATACGAGAACCTTCTCTTTCAACTCTACGAATTTTAACTGATGTTATTTCCATACAAGTACCTCCTTAGCAATTAACTAATTTAATTATAAAACAAATATTTTTAAATATCAATATTTTTAATTAAATTTTCCTATTATTACTAGTTTTGTTGCTATATCTGCATAAGTAAAAGATTTAAGTCCTTTATTAGTTTTTATAGTAAATAAATTTGAATGTATTTTCTCTATTTCTCCCTCCAAATATTCATACTTATTTCTACCTAAATTTACTTTTAATTTTAACTTTTCTCCTTTTAATTCAATTATTTTTTTCTTTATATTATCTAAGTTCAATTTATATCCTTTCTTGGGTATCCAATTTTCATAACCCCTGTTGTTTTTATTCCACCTATACCATCACTACCATATTTAGTTTTTGATAGTATTTCTTTTAAATCAATTACTTCATTTTTATCAGTTAAAGCAATAAAACTAGCAATTATTGCAGGATCTAATGCATCAATATTTATATGAGCAGGACTTGACGCGTATGTAGCACCACTTTTAATTAAATTATTAAAATCACTTTGACAAGCACCTGCGATTATAATTAAATCATCACAAGAAATCTTTCTTGCTTTTTTAACAGTATCAATAAAATATGAACTATTTTTATAATTGTTTCTTTTTTTAGAATAAGCATCATGTCCTGTTATAACTAATATACTAGGATTATGTTTTAATAGAATTTTTTCTATATTATTACTAAATTCACTTTCATTATATTTATACCCATAACATTTTATTCTTTGATTTTTATAATATTCTAAACATTTATCTAAATAATTTTTATCACTATCTAAATGTACAATAGAACCTGGTATTAAAAAGAAATTTTCATTATCAATGTTTCTTATTCCCTCGTACTTCTCTTTTTTTTTACTAATTGTTGATAATACTAAATCACTACTATCAGCATCTGCATAAAGCCTTAAATCAATACCTGATAAAATAACTTTATTATCAATTATTTTTTCAACTCTAAATAATATGTCATTATTATATTTTTTTCTAGTTACAATATCTCCTACTTTTAACATATTACCCCCTTTATAAATTATATTAATTAATAATAAAAATATTTCTTTTGATTCTTAAATGTTTATAAATAAAAGAAGTCAATAGTATGACTTCAATTATTTTTCATTTTCTAAATTTTCTGCTTTTAAATCAAATAGATAAATATCATTATTATCTTTAATATAGAAATAACTCCTTTTACCATCTTCTATATTATAGTGCATAACAGGTAATTTCAAATTATCTCTTACATCTAATAATTCTTCAAATTTATTAATTTTTATAATATTTGCATTTTCATCAAATAAAGTTGTAGTTTCAACTATTAATCTATCATATTCTTTAAGAATTTTTTTAATAAATTTTTCATATTTAGTTTTTTTAGGTTTAATTTTAATTATTATTTTTACTATTTTTACTAAACTAAATATTGCTATTAAAATGATAACTACTTCTAATATAATTATTTTATTATTAAATATTAGTTCACCATTTATTATTACATTTTTTGTATCACTTGTATCAGGTACATCAAATTTTATTTCTAAACTTCGTTGTGATAATGGAATATTTATTGATGCAATACTCTTATCATTAATTTCTAATTGTGAATCTTCTTTACTTTTTTTATCAATTTCTAAATAAACATTTAAATAACTTTCTGTATCAACTGCATATTGAGTTTTAAAACTACTAGCAAGATTATTATAATAATCATAATCTATTTTTATATTTTCTTTTATTTCATATTTATATGCATTATTTATAGATGCTTTCTTACTATCTAAAAGTACATATTTTTTATTAAAATAATTTTTATTACCATTTGGACTAGTTATTACTAAATTACCCATAATTTTATAATCAAAATCTAAACTTATAGGTTTCTCTATTAAAAAATCATATATGAAATTTATATCTATATTTTTTATTAAACTAGATACATATAACATATCTTCATCTAAATAATCACTTTCATAAAAATCATTCTTTTTTAAATATACTTTATAATCAATATCTTGTTTATCTTGATATTTTACTGTTGTTGCATCTTTATAATCAAAGGATTTATTGATAAAATATATACAACTAATATAAGAAATAGTAAAAATAAGCAACCAAAAACAAAGTCGTTTTGCATAATATGTTTTACGGCGTACATATATTACTTTCTTATGTGTCGTTTCATTTTGTTGATTACTGAAATCATCTAGATTATGTTTTTCTAAGTCTTTTATATCATTTTCAACTTTTGATTTAGAAACAACTTTTCTAGTTTTCTTTTTATCAACCACAAAGTTATCTCCTTTCAATTATATTTTTTATAATTCATTCAACCATACAGTAGGTAAACCTACATAAGGTACTCTTATATTAACTATTCCAATCATCATACTTTCTCTAATTGGATAATTATCAATATCAGTATTTGCATCTCCTTTTGTGTAAAAATAATATTCATCTTCTACTTTTACTATATCAACTAGTCTGTGTACTATTATAATATTACCATACTTATATGCCACTACTTGCCCTACTTTTAAATTATCAAATTTGCCATCAAGTTTTTCAATTACTACAACATCCCCTTTATTAATATTAGGTATCATACTTCCACTTGCTATGGCAACTGCGTGATAGTGAAAATAACCACTTGTTATATATACTAAGAATATAACTATTAATGTAGGAATTATTAAACTACCAAGTCTTCTTTTGTTGTAATCTCTGTCAATTCTTTCATCTGCATCTTTCTTAAAGAATATATAAACTCTATAACAAAATATACAAGGAAGAACAAGTCTTATAACTGAAACTATATATTCATTAGGATTTGGTATTATTGGTAATAATATTTGATATAGTTTTGTTGCTAATATATAGATTATTCCAGGTTTATATCCAACTTTAATATTAATATAAGTAAGTGCAATATTCTCACTTATAGCAGGTAAAACAGTTAACGCGAGAAATACAAAAATCTGATAATTTGAATTAAATCTTCCATAATATATTGGGTTAGTAATATCAAATAATATAAATAATATTACAGATATACAGATTAATAATTTACTACCCTCAGATTTTTGTAACATTTCATATCTAAAATATTCTTTGACTATTATGTTTAATATTAATGGTAATACATATGTAAGCATACTTTTAACAGTATAATAATTTCCTGTTCTAGCAAAACTTAATATCAAACCAGATAAATAAAATAATAAAAAGAATATTAATAAAAATATAAGTTCATCTAATATAATATCTTTTAAATAACGATGCCTATCTTTTTCAAAACCAAATAATATTTTAAATAGAACTAATAATATAAGTACAAATGCAAGCATCTTATAATCGGTTAATATACTTAATACAAAACTATTTAAAAGTAATATTAAAATAATAACTATTTGAAAAACTAATAGTTTCTTGTAACCTCTTTTCATTTTTCCTCCTAAATAGTCTTGTGTAAATATATTAAAGGCACAAAAATCAAGGACAATTTGTGCCTTTGATTATTTACTTATTACTATGCTCCTGGTATTGCTGGTTTAGTTGAACTATAAGTTAATTCTACATCACCAAATTTAACCTCAAAATCTCCATCTGGAACAGGTGCATTTTCTGGGTATTCGATTTCTACTTTTACAGGATGTGAATGATATGTTTCACTAGCATATTTTTCAATTTTATGTTCATCTTGTACTGCTTGTGTAGTAGTAGCCGCAACACTAGTATCAACAGTTACAGTTAACTTAATTTGTTCACATACACTAGTTAAAGTATCAGCAGTTGCAGGGTTGCCACCATCTTTTGGTGTACATTCTTTTTTAGCATCTTTTGAAGTGATATTTTTAAATTCAATGTTAGTCAAATATGCATCTAATGAACCACTATTTACTGCATAAAAACTATAAGTTACTTTTTGTCCTGGTTTAGTGAATTTTGCTTTTAAGTTTGAAATTGTTGGTTTATCGCCATTTACAATTGTTGCTTCTTCTCCTGTTGCTTCTCCCGGTTCCCCACTAGCAGTAACATTTGATGCATCTACACTGTCACTTTGGTTTGAAAATTCAACTTTAAATACATCCTTATCTAATGTAACCTCTGCTTGTGGTTGAATATCTAAGTTTCTTGTAAATGCAGAAAATCCTAATGATAAACCTCCCACTGCTGCTACTAAGGCAACTAATGCTATTAATCTTGTGTTTCTTTCACTTTCCATTTTTTATGACTCCTTTCTTATTATTTACACAATAATTATAACAAATTATTTATTTCAAGTACAAATATTGTACTTTACTCTCTTTATATTAATCACTCAAAGGTGATGTTTGAGTATATTTTAATTCAATATCGCCAAATTCTACTGTGAAATCACCATCTGGGACTTCCGCTTCCTTTGGGTATTCAATTTCTATTTTTATTGGATGTGAACTATACGTAGTTGAATGTTTATCAATCTTTTTCTCTTCTTCTATTGTTTTTGTTTCAGTAGTTGTAATGTCATTTGCAACAGTTACAGTTAATGTTATACTATCACAAATTGATGTTAAATCTTCTGTCGCAGGATTTCCTTCTTCTGTTGGTTTACATTCTTTTGTTGATAAATTTGAAACAGTATTTTTAAATGTTATGTTTCTTAGATATGCATCTAATTCGCCACTATTTACTGCATAAAATTCATATGTAACTTTTTGTCCTGGTTTAGTGAATTTTGCTTTCAAATTTGAAATTTTAGGTCTTACACCACTATTATCAATTTTAGCACTTTCTCCACTTGAACCATCATCATTAACATTTGCAGTAATTTCACTATCATCAACACTATCACTTTGTTTTGAAAAAACTACTTTAAATACATCACTATCTATTGTAACTTCTGCTGATGGGGATATTACTAAATTTCTAGTGTATGCAGAAAAACCTACTGATAAAGCACCAACACCGGCTACTAACGCGAC
The DNA here is from genome assembly GCA_947630945.1 of uncultured Bacilli bacterium. Taxonomy (GTDB): domain Bacteria; phylum Bacillota_I; class Bacilli_A; order RF39; family UBA660; genus CAG-1000. The sequence goes on from CANRJN010000044.1 coordinate 7,192, forward strand.
TAATGCTATTAATCTAGTATTTTTTTCACTTTCCATTATATACTCCTTTCATATTATCATTCATTATAATTATACCAAATTATATATATATATATCAAGACATTAATTTTTAAAATTTTAAATATTTTTACATTTCACATAATTATCACGAATATTTTATTTATAAATATTTTCATTAATAAAAAAAAGAAACAAACTTAATTATTTCCTAAAAAATCTATTTATAATTCTATTAAGTTCATTTCTATTAATAGGTTTTGACAAATAATCATCAAATCCCTCACTTAGATATTTATCTTTCATACCAGAAATAGCATTAGCAGTAACTGCAATTATAGGTGGTAATTTATAACCATCAAGTTTTTTTAATACATGAAGAGTTTCAATACCATCAAGGTCTGGCATCATATGGTCCATAAATATAATATCATACTCTTCACCAATTTTAATTTTATATATACAATCATTACCACTAGTAACAGTATCTACTTTAAACTTATATTCTTCTATAATTCTTTTAGCAACTTTTAAATTTAATAAGTTATCATCTACTATTAAGGCTCTGTAATTTGAACAATCTACTTTTTCTAAATTATTATTTCTTGCATCTACATTAGTAGTTTCTTCGATACTTCTATTATCTATTATTTTTTGTTCTAATTCTATATAGAATGTTGTTCCAACTCTATATGCAGTGTCATACCAAATCTTACCATTCATACTTTCAATATATTCTTTCGTAATAGCAAGACCAAGACCACTACCATAAATTTCATTTTCTAAGGCATTATCAAGTCTTGTAAATTTACTAAATACCTTACTTTTATCCTCATCTTTAATACCTGTTCCCGTATCACTTATTTTGAATAATAATCTTTCACTATCTATATTTCTTGTACTTGTAAGAGTAAAAGTTATTCTACCAACATCTGTATATTTAACAGCATTAGTAAGTACATTTAATAATGATTGATATAATTTAGAACCATCACCATATAATACAGAACTAATTTTCTTATCAACATTAACTATCAATTTTATTGGTTTAGCACCTATTTTTGATTTTGCTATATTAATAAGATTATTAATCATATCATTTATTTTATATTCTTTTTCTTGTAATTTATCATTTCCACTTTCTATTTTAGAAATATCTAATATATTATTAATTATATCAAGTAAATTATTACCAGAAACTCTTATTTGTTCTATATCATCTTTAATTAATTTTTCATCATACTCTTCTATACTATCTAATTCTTCACATAAACTAGCAATTAGTCCCATAGGTACTTTAATTTCAACAGACATATTTGATAAGAAATCTGTTTTTGTCCTATTTAATTTATCAATTTCATTTTTAGCATATTCTGTTTCTTCTATTAATTTTAAATCTGGGTTTTCTATATTAAAATATATTGTATATGCAAATATAGTAAAACCAAGAGGCATAATTGCTATATTTATAAATACTGCTTGTAATAAAATAGTAGATATTAATGTAAACATAGCAATATACATTGTATTCTTTTCATTTTTATTTAAATTAGAATTATACTTATGCATATTTATAATTATTATAATAAATATTAAAACTGCAAATAAAGCACCAAGTATAGCAGTAAGTCCTGGTAAATAATCAATATTATCTATTGAATTAAGTCCACTATATGGCATAGCAAAGAAATATACTATTGTAAAGAATAAAAATATTAAACTTACTATTGCATTTGATTTATCATATGTAAATATCTCATATAGATTCTTAGTAGATATTTTTTTAATTATTACAATACAATACAAATAGAATAAACTTAACCATAATATAGCAAATACCCAATGTATTCTCCAAGTTATAAATGTTAATACTTCATTTTTTAAATACTTTAATGAGTATATTGGAATTAATTCTGTTGTTGTAAAAAGCACAGTCATTATAATAAGTATTAAATATAATTTTGTTCTATTAGTTTTAAATATAGGTTTATTTAAATATACTAACATTAATACTAATATGAAAGCAATTGATGAATAAGTAAGCATTTCACTAAATACCATTTATATCACCATCACTTTCTTTAAAATATTTGTTAATTAATTTATTTAGTTCTCTATAATTTATTGGCTTTTGAATGTAATCAGTAAAGCCTTGTGCTATATAATCTCCTTTAACATTATCATATGAGTTTGCAGTTAAAGCAACTATTGGAGGTAGAGTTTTACCTGTTTGATATAGTGCTTTAATAGTAGCAGAGCCATCCATTTCAGGCATCATATGGTCTAAGAAAATCATATCATAATCACGATTTTTAAATAAATCAACACATTCACGACCATTTTTAGCAGTTTCAATTATAAAATGGTATTGTTGTAAATATTTATTTGCTATTCTCAAATTCAAATCATTATCATCAACAACAAGTATTCTTTTACCCTCACAATTAACTATATCTTTTGTGCTAGACATTCTTTGTCTACTTTCAAATATATTACCTATTCTTTCTCTATTAGTTATTTTTTGTTTTATATTAATAAAGTATCTTGTACCATGACCTTTTTCATTTTTAAATTCTATATTTCCACCCATTATATTAATTAATTGTTTTGCTATTATTAAATTTAATTTTATACTATCAATACTTTCTCCTGTTTCTTCTAATTTAACAAAATCTTCAAAATTCTTTTCAAAAGATTCTACAAGCATAGCGTGTCCTGTATTTGATATTAAAAATGTGAAATTTAATTTATCTTCTTCTATATTACCATCTATTGATAGTTTTACCTCTCCATAATTTGTGTGTTTAATCGCGTTAATTAATATATTTGTAAGTATTTTAAATAATTTATAATAATCTCCATAATAACTTTTTGGTAAATCTTCATTTAAATCTATTGAAAATTTAATTTCTTTATTTAGTATTTTTGATGGTATTAAACTATTAATTTCAAATACTAAATTTTCTAAGTTATAATCATTTTCTATAAGTGAATTATCTCCTGATTCAAGATTAGATATATCTAAAATATTATTTAATAAATCTAATAATGAAGAACTTGCTTCTTTAATATTTTTCATATCTTTTTTTACTATATCTAATGTTAAGTTATTTTCATTTAATAAGGCTTCACTAAACCCAATTATTGTATTCATTGGTGTTCTAATTTCATGTGACATATTTATTAAGAATTCTGTTTTTGCTTGATTTGCTAATTCTGCTGATTTTTTAGCATCTTTATATTCATTTAATAATTTATTATCTTGACTTTCAATTGTAAGGAATAATATTAGTATTAATATTGAATAGAAACTTGATGCATCATTAACTTCATAGTTTAAAAATATTTGTGTAAGTGTTGAAATAATGAATGCTATAAATGTTAAATATATTGGTAATAAATTAATATTTTTTATTTTATTCATATTTATTGTCATTAAAAATAATACTAGTAGTGAGCCTATAAATGATACTAAATGTAATAGTATAGCAAGTGGTCCACCTACTGTAAATGGCATATTTGAGTATCCTCCTGTTAACTCTAATTTAACATAGAATACTACTATTAATGGTATAAGTATTATTAAAAATATTATAAGCCATAATATATTTTCATAGTTTTTATTTTGTTTTAATTTTTGTTCATTTCCTATGATTACAAATATATAGAATACAAAGACTTCTTCCCATACTAACATTAAATATATATAAAATTTACCTAGTAAGTTACTTAGTGTTGGTATTGTTTCTTTTATTGATGATGTGTATGGTAATATGAATTCACATCCTAATATTAATGTAGTTATTATAAGTAATGCCAAAAAGATTGAACTTTCTAAATTCAATTTTTTTCTTTTCTTTATAAATAATGCTATTACTAAAATAATAAATATAGATGAACTTATAGTAAAGCCTATACTAGTAAAATATGAATTCATCACAAACACTCCTCTTATATTCTTTTAGTATTATCACTATAACAAGTATATAAGATTTTTTAATAAATTTCAATTTATATTTTATAATTCATTAGATATTTTAATAAATTCCTCTATATTTAACTCTTCTCCCGAGTTTTGCAGTTGACTTAAATTCAAATCTTATTCAACGTCAGTTAAATGCTGGCTTTTTCTTTGTCAAGTT
>CANRJN010000045.1 GCA_947630945.1 uncultured Bacilli bacterium
AAATGCCGGTAGATGTGAGTGAGAATAACAATATGGCATTTAAATAGTTCATCAGTAAAATTGTTCATAAGAGATAATATTTTTTAATATATAGATTTTTTTTACATAAAGTTTTATAATATACACTGAAAGGAGTAATAATATGATTAAATATTTTGATAATGCAGCAACAACTGCATTAGATAAAGATATTTTAGATAAAATGATGGAATACTTTACTGATAGGTATTTTAATCCATCATCAATATATACACCTTCTATTAGTGTTCACAATGATGTAGAAGAATCTAGAAAAAAAGTTGCTAATGCATTAAATGCAAAAGCAGAAGAAATATATTTTACATCTGGTGGAAGTGAAAGTGATAACTTAGCAATCAAAGGTTTTGCTTATGCTAATAGAAAAAAGGGTAAACACATAATAACATCATGTATTGAACATCCTGCTGTTATAAATAGTTGTAAATCACTTGAAAAAGAAGGATTTGAAGTTACTTATTTATCAGTTGATGAAAACGGATTTATAAAGTTAGATGAACTTGAAAATAGTATAAGAGAAGATACTATATTAATAAGCGTAATGATGGCTAATAATGAAATTGGTACTATTGAACCTGTTAAAGAAATAGGAAGAATAGCACATGAACATGGAATTAAATTTCATACAGATGCTGTACAAGCAATTGGAAGTGTAAAAATAGATGTAGAAGATATGAATGTTGATATGCTAAGTATGTCAGGTCATAAATTCTATGGTCCAAAAGGTGTTGGTGCTATATATATTAGAAAAGGTACTAATGTAACTAGAATGAATGATGGTGGCCATCAAGAAAAAGATAAAAGAAGTGGAACAGAAAATGTTCCAGGAATAATTGGTCTTGGTTTAGCAATAGAAAAATCTTATAAAGATTTTGATAAAAATGTTAAAAGAATTACTGAACTTAGAGATTATTATATAAGTGAAATAGAAAAAAGAATACCAGATGTTATATTAAATGGTGATAGAGTTAATAGACTTCCAGGAAATGCAAACTTTTCATTTAAATATATTGAGGGTGAAAGTATTATGTTACTTTTAGATCAAAAAGAAATATGTGTATCGACTGGTAGTGCATGTTCTTCAAAAACATTAGAGCCATCTTATGTATTATTAAGTATAGGTCTTCCACATGAAGTAGCACATGGTTCTATTAGAGTATCTATTGGTAAACATAACACAAAAGAAGAAGTAGATTATTTAATTGATTCAGTTGTAGAAGTAGTAGAAAAATTACGTGCTATGTCACCATTATGTGAGGAGGAGAAGTAATGTATTCAGATAAAGTAATGGATCATTTCGAACATCCAAGAAATGTTGGAGTAATAGAAGATGCTGATGGTGTAGGTACAGTTGGAAATCCTGTATGTGGGGATGTTATGAAAATGTACTTAAAAATAGATGAAAATGAAGTTATCACAGATGTTAAATTTAAAACATTTGGATGTGCATCTGCTATTGCAACATCATCAATGGCAACAGAAATGATTAAAGGAAAAACAGTAGATGAAGCACTTGAACTTACAAATAAAGCAGTAGCAGAAGCATTAGATGGACTTCCACCTGTTAAAATGCATTGTTCAGTTTTAGCAGAAGAAGCAGTTAAAGCCGCTATTGAAGATTATAGAGATAAGAAGTTAAAAGAAAATTAACTTCTTTTTTTGTAAAGAAATCGTAATATTTATGTAAATAATGAAACTATTGTGATATTATTAATAATAGGAGAGTGATTTATGAGAGATGTAGGAACTGTCGTAAGAGGAATTAGAACCCCTATAATAAAAGAGGGAGACGATTTAGCAAATATTGTAGTAGACTCTGTATTAAAGGCAAGTAAAAGTGAAAACTTTGAATTAGAAGACAAGGATGTAGTAGCAATAACTGAGGCCGTAGTAGGGATTAGTGAGGGTAATTTTGCTACACTAGATCAAATAGCAAAAGATATTAAAAATAAATTAAATACAGATCATTTAGGAATTGTATTTCCAATATTAAGTAGAAATAGATTTGCAGTTTTACTATCAGCAATGGCAAGGTCTACTAAAAAAATAACTCTACTTAGTAGTTATCCATCAGATGAAGTTGGAAATGATATTTTATATAAAGAAGATTTAGTAAAATATAAAGTTAATCCATCAGTAGATGTAATTAGTGAAAATGAGTATAAAGAAAAATATTCACACTTTAAACATTTATTTACAGGTGTTAATATGTACGAAGTGTATAGAGATTTAGTATTAAAAGAAGGATGTGAATTTGAAATGGTATTTTCAAATAATCCTGAGACTATACTAGATTATACAAATACTGTAATTAATTGTGATATACATACAAGATTTGAAACAAAAGCAAAGTTAGAAGCAAAAGGCGCAAAAGTATTAATGATGAGTGAAATACTAAATGAAAGTGTTGATGGAAGTGGGTACTCACCTTATGGACTTTTAGGAAGTAATCGTTCAACAGAAAATAGAGTTAAATTATTCCCAAGAACAGGTGATGAACTTGTAAATAAAGTACAAAAAATATTTAAAGATAAAACAGGTAAAAATATTGAAGTAATGGTATATGGAGATGGTGCTTTTAAAGATCCTGTTGGAAAAATTTGGGAACTTGCTGACCCAGTTGTAAGTCCTGCATATACAAAAGGTTTAGAGGGAAGTCCAAATGAAATAAAACTTAAATATTTCTCTGAAAATCAATTTAAAGATTTAAAAGGAGAAGAGTTAAATGAAGCAATGAAAGAAGCAATTAGGGATAAAGATAAAGAATTAAAAGGAACTATGGCTACACAAGGTACAACACCAAGACGCTATACTGATTTATTAGGAAGTCTTTGCGATTTAACAAGTGGTAGTGGTGATAAAGGAACACCTGTGGTATTAGTTCAAAGATATTTTACTAATTATAGTAATGATTAAGAAGTTTAATGCTTCTTTTTTTAATACATCATTTTATCTTTAAGAAATAAATTATGATATAATAAAAATATAACTTTCATTATAAAAGGAGGTTCTAATGAAAATAAGTAAATTTAAAAAAGTAGGTAAAAATAAATATAAAGTAATGTTTGGAAGTAGTGGAATAACTTTATATGAAGATGTAATCTTAAAATATGATTTATTACTTATAAAAGAAATAGATATAGACTTACTTGATAAGATAATTGAAGAAAATAAATATTATGATGCATATTATAGTGCACTTAATTATATAGAGATTAAAACGCGTTATAAAAAAGAAATAATTTCTTATTTAAAAAAGAAAGATTTCTCAGAATCATTAATAAATAGTGTAATAGAAAAATTAGAAAGTTTAAATTTACTTAATAATAAAAACTATATATCTGCATATACAAATGATAGAATTAATTTAAGTAATGATGGGCCTTATAAAATAAAAAAGACTTTGTTAGATTATGAGTTTAATGAAAGTGACATAGATGAATATTTAAATACAATTGATAATTATGTATGGATAGAAAAATTAAATAAAATTGTTAATAAAAAACAAAATTTAATGAAAAATAAAAGTTATTATATGTTTATTAGTAAAATGAAAAATGATTTATATAATTTAGGTTATGATAGAGATATGATTGAAGAAGTTTTATCAAAAATTGAATATAATTCAAATGCAATAGAAAAAGATTTTGAAAAAGCAAAAAAGAAATTTAAAAATGATAAAAATAAAATAATTAGTTCACTTTTAAGAAAAGGATATAATTATGATGAAATTAATAGTTTTTTCAAGAATTAAAAAGTCTCATATTTTGTAATGAGACTTTTAATATTAATTAATTTGCTGATGAATTTTCTTGACTTGAAACTAAATCATTAAAACTTTTTTCTAAATCAGTATCTATAAATTTCATTTCATTTTGTTCTCTTAATGCTTTTAGTGCAGTAATTTCAAATCCACTTTGTTCTGCAATTTCAGTACCAATTTTTTCTTTAATTTCCTCAGTTAATTCATCGTTAAGTTCTGGTTTTTCATCTTGACTAGTTCTATATAAAATATGATATCCTTGACTTGATTTAACAGGTGAAGTTGTGTAACTTCCATCTTTTAAATTTAATAATGCATCAAATACTTCACTTTCAACTGTATCAGAATTTACTTTTCCTAATTTACCACCATTACTAGAATTAGAACTATCTTTTGAATATTCCTTAGCGGCTTCTGCAAAATCTTTTCCATCTTTTAATTCTTTAATAATATTTTTTGCTTTTTCAAGTGCTTCATTTTCTGCATTTTTCTTTTCATCATCACTAGCATCACTGCTTGCATCAATTGTAATTAATATTTGACTAGCATCGATATCTCCATAAACTTCTTTTTCATAATATTCATTAACTTGTTTATCAGTTACAGTTTCTTTTGCATAATCTTCTGTCCATAAATTTCTTTTATAATTAAGTGATAAATAGTCTTTAAATGCTTTTTCATCTTTTACACCATAGTAAACACTTAAATATAATTCAAAATCTACATTTGCTTCTTTTGCAGTATTTTTTATTTGTTTAACTCCTTGATTAATATAGTTTTTTTCATCATCACTAGTTTCATATTTTTCATTTAATAATTTAGCATCTATTAAATCCATTAATTTACTAGCACCATAAGAATCTTTTAATTCATTATATAATTCAGTTGCAGAAATTCCACCTTCTTTAAAAGTAACTATTGCATTTTCTCCATTATTAAGTTTAACATCCCTACATCCTGCTACTAATAATAAACATAAAGTTCCTAATAATAATTTTTTCTTCATATTTATTTCCTCCTAACTCTTAATATAATAGCAAATATAACATTAAAATACAAGTAATTATCATACACAAAAAATGAATTTTAACATACTATAAGAGTGTAAAGATAAAAAAGGAGGAATGTTTTATGAATTCAGGATGCGGATGTAATTCTTGTGCTGGTAATGGAAATGGAATCGGTGGAGCAGCATTTGCACTAGTATTGTTCATATTATTAGTTATCATACTAGGTGCTTTTATCTAGTTTAAGGAGGTGCAGATATATGTGTGGTAATTATCAAGGAGCAAATATATTCTTTATAATTTTAGTTCTATTCATTCTTTTAGCTATAATTTTTGGCTTTGGAGGATGGTAGTATAAGAAAAGAGAACATTTTCTCTTTTTATTTTGCTTTTTTTTTGGTAAAATTATTTTGAGGTGAGTTTATGATAGATATTAAACTTATAAGAGAAAATAGAGATATAGTAAAAGAAAATATTAAAAAGAAATTTCAAGATGAAAAACTAGATTTAGTAGATGAAGTTTATGAGTTAGATAAAGAGTATCGTGAATGTAAATCAAAAGGTGATAGTTTAAGAAGTGAAAAAAATAATCTAAGTTCTAAAATTGGGGAACTTATGAGAAATAAAGAAATAGAAGAAGCAAATAAAACAAAAGAAAAAGTATCTAAAATGCAAGATGAAATTACATCATTAGAAGAAAGAGAAGAAGAGTTAGAAGTTAAAATAAAAGAAATAATGATGGTTATTCCAAATATAATAGATGAAAGTGTACCAATTGGAAAAGATGATAGTGAAAATGTTGAAGTAGAAAAATTTGGAGAACCAATTGTTCCAGAGTATGAAATACCATATCATGCAGATATAATTGAAAGTTTAAATGGAATGGATAAAGATGCAGCAGGTAGAACTAGTGGACAAGGTTTTTACTATCTTCTTGGTGATATAGCAAGACTTCATGAAGCAATGATCGCATATGCAAGAGATTATATGATTAGCAAAGGTTTTACTTATGCAATTCCACCATTTATGATTCATAGTGATGTTGTAACAGGTGTTATGTCTTTTCCAGAAATGGAAGCAATGATGTATAAAATTGAAGGAGAAGATTTATATTTAATTGGAACTAGTGAACACTCAATGATAGGTAGATTTAAAGATCAAATGTTAAAGAAAGATGAGTTACCAATTAGAATGACTTCATATTCACCTTGTTTTAGAAAAGAGGGAGGATCTCATGGTTTAGAAGAAAGAGGTTTATATAGAGTTCATCAATTTGAAAAACAAGAAATGATAGTACTTTGTGAACCAGAAGACTCAATGAAGTATTACAATGATATGTGGAAATATACAGTAGAAGTATTTAGAAATATGGATATTCCTGTAAGACAACTTGAATGTTGTAGTGGAGATCTTGCTGACTTAAAAGTTAAATCTTGTGATATTGAAGCATGGAGTCCAAGACAAAAGAAATATTTTGAAGTAGGTTCTTGCTCTAATTTAGGGGATGCACAAGCAAGAAGACTTTCTATTAGAGTAAAAGGTGAAAATGGTAACTATTATTTACATACACTTAATAATACAGTGCTAGCATCTCCTCGTGGACTAATTGCTTTAATTGAAAATAATTATCAAGAAGATGGAAGTATAAAAATACCAAAAGTATTACAACCATATATGGGTGGAAAAAAGAAAATAGAAAAGAAATAGGCAATTCTATATAAAGCATTCATAAATGAGTCATTAAAAAGAAGTATATATTTCTTTCAAAAAATTGAAAGATTAATAACAATACTTCTTTTATTTATTATTTATATACATTTAAATATTTTTAATATATACCAATAAAAAAGAAACATATTTTGCTTCTTCTTTATTGCTTAAATTTTATAATAACTTTGATTTTTACTAGTTGGTTTTTCTGGATTAGTCATTTTTATAAGACCATTTTTAAGAGCTGGATCTATATAATTTTTTCTAAAAGATAATCTTGATTTTAGTCCTAATTTATACATCAATTCTTTGGTCGTCATAGCAGGTTGATTTTCCATTACATTTAATAACTTTTTAACATAAATACTAATATAATTTGCATCAGCAGATGTACTCTCGATTAAATTTTCTAAAACTTCATCAATCATTTTTAGCATAAATTCAATAAATTCAGTTGAATTTCCTTTTAAATTACAATTATGGATGGTTTTATAATATTTATCCTGATATTCTTTTATTTGAGATTCTATAGGAACATATTCAAAGATATTTTCCCAATTAGATAATAGAATATTTTGCCATAATCTTGCAGTTCTTCCATTTCCATCACTAAATGGGTGAATAAAAACAAATTCATAGTGAAATACTGATGAAGATATTAAAGGATGGATAGTGTTTTTATTTTTTTTCATCCAATCAAATAAATCTTCCATAAGTGAATTTATCATTTCTGGTTTAGGACAAACATGAATGCATTTGTCACCATCAAAAACTCCTTCATTACCTTTTCTAAATTCTCCTGATTCTTGAACGGTTAAAAATGTCATTATGCCATGAATTTTTTTTAAATCATTTATAGAATATGGGTTTATTTCTTTCATCATTTCATATGCCTTATAGGCATTTTTAACTTCTTGTATTTCTTTTTGACTACCGATTACTAATTTCCCATCAATAATATCTTTTACTTCTTTAAACGATAAAGAATTATCTTCTATTGCAAGAGAAGAATGTATAGAGTGAATTCGATTGTTTCTTCTTAAAATAGGCAACTTACTTAAATCCTTATAATTATCTAATTTTCCTATTTTTTTCATTATGGAAGAAATTAAGTCGAGCATTTTATTTGTTATTTCAAAAGGTGGAGTATATTTATTCATGAAAATCACCTCATTTTTTATTACTATTATTATACTAAAAAAAAATATAATAGTCAATTAACTTATATGTTATCTTGTATGTTATCTTATATTTTATTATTTTAAAATCTTATTTAGTGGAAAAAACTTCAAAAGGAGAAATTATCAAAGAGATATTTTCTAAACAGATTAATTGATTGAAGGGAAAATGAATTGATTAAAGTTAAAACTGATATTATAAGATGTGATAAGTCTTTTTATTAGATTCATTAAGAATTATTTACTTGATAATGGTGCAAAAAAAATAGTATTATTAAATTAGAGTTAGATAAATAACAAAATAAAAAAAGTTCTTCTTTTATATTGATTTAATTTTGATATTAATATAAAATATATTTTTATCAGGAGGTTTTATATGAATATTGATGAAGATAGATTTACATATGATTTAATGTGTGCAATAAGTGAATTTGCATATAGACCTACTAAAAATATGATTGTAAATGATTATGCATCATTACTATTTTTAAATGAAATTTTTGCAAAATTATATAATAAATGTTTTGTACTTGATAATGTTATAAAAGATTATGAAAGAGCAATTAAAATAAAAGAAAAAGATAACATTAATTCAATAAATAATTATTTAATTAATATATTTACTAATAAGAAAGTACTATATCAAATTTCTAAAAATTATATAAATTATTTTAATAATCAAAAAATAGGTAATTATCAATATTTTAAAAACCTAAGAAATTATAGTAAAGAAGATTTTATAGATATAATTTTATCTTATTATAGTACTTTTGGTGATAAGATATATAATATAGTAAAAAAATATTTTGATGAAAGTAGAATACAAACAAATTGTCCAATAGATGATTTAGATGATTGTAATGATTTCTCTGGATTGTATAGTTTTATTGTATTTTTACAAACCGGTTATATTTTTGGTGGGCTTAACAAGTTAAATACTATGAATGCAGGAATGATAACACATGAACTTGGTCATGCAATAGATGCTGAAACATTTATATTTCCACAACAAAAAAATATAAATATATTTGAAGATTATTTAGTAGAACTTCCATCATTAACATTTGAATTTGGATTCTATGATTATTTAGAAAAGAATCATATTGATGTAATTGGAAGTAATATAATGAAGAACTTAAATTATAATAATTATTATTTATGGTTTAATGTGTTAAATTATGCTTTATCATTAAAAGAATTATATATTAATATGGATGGTGACATGGAACTTACAAAAAATGATATAACAAATGAAGAAATAAATAAAATAATTGATATTACCTGCTATGAAGATGAAAATGGTAATATTATTAATCAAAAATATATTATTCCATTAAGAGACTCATTAATATATGCATTAGGTGGTTATTTTGCAAGACATTTAAGTTTAATGATAGGGGAAGATAATAAAGAATTTCTAAAAATATTTAATAATATTATTACATCAAGAAAAGAAGCAACATTTGAAGAATTAATTAATATGGCAGGTATTAGTTTAGAAGACTTTGTAAGTGGTAAATTAATTTTTCCTAAAATTAAAGAAGATAATTTAGTATTAAGAAATAAATATTATAAGAAGATATAATGTATTAATGTTATATCTTTTTTCATATAATTAACTATGAAAACATATTTAAAATATTTATTGGTTATATTTTTTACTATATTTAGTTTTTATTACACAGATAAAGTTATAGAACTTTCAGAATATAATAATACGATTCTAGCATCAATAGAAGATTATGCAGAAAATAACGATTATAAATGTAAAGAAGGATATATAAAAGAAGATGGAATAGTTTTAGGACTTAGTGGTCTTGAAGTTAATAAAAATAAAAGTTATAACAAAATGAAAGGAATAGGTTTTAAGGAAGAATTACTTGAATATAAAAGTAATAAATGTATATTAAATAAAGAAAATAATTTAGATAAATATATTATTTCAGGTAATGAATATAAAAATAATGTAAGTTTAGTAATCGATATTGATACTTTAAAATATTATAATGATATGCTTTTAATAGCAAAGGAAGAAAATGTTGATATTAATACATTAACAAATTTTAATAATATTGATAGTATTCAAGATAAAACAAATATTCTGTATAAAACAGTTAGTGATGATATAAAAGAGTTTAAGAAAAAAGTTTCTAATTTTTATTGTGTTAAAACTAATAATTTTGATATTTTGAAGTATTGTGAAAAAGAAAAATTAAATAGTATTAATATGACTAATTATATTGATACAGATTTACTTATTAATATTAAGAAAATGCTTAACAATGGTTCAATTATTTTTATAAAAGAAAATAATAAGAATTTAAATGAATTAAGGGCTAGTATTAAATATATTAAAAGTAGGGGATATAATATAGTTAATATTGATACTCTTTTATCATAATCATTGTAATTTTATATTAAAAACTATATAATTAAATTATAGTAAGTGGGTAAGTATGATAAAAGAATTAAAAAAATGTTTTAAAAATTTTATTTTAAATTTAAAAAAACTAAATAAAAATATTCTTTATGTAAAAAAGCAATATAATAAAAGTTATATTTATATATTATTTGATATGCTATTTTCAACTATTAAATATGATGTAAATGATGAAGAATATAAATTATTTGAATTTTATAATCTTGATAAAAATAAAAGAAATACTTATCTTACAAATTATAGACATGATAAATTAAAGAAATATTTATATGATAAGAATATTATTAATATATTAAATGATAAAAATAAATTATTAAAAAGATTTAAAGATGTGTTAAAAAGAGAAGTTTATAATATTAATGATTTAAGTTTTAAAGAATTTGAAGAATTATCTAAATCTAGTGATAAACTTTTATGTAGAAGTGCAAGTAATTCTTTTGTTAAAACATATAAAGTATTTGATGTTAATAATTATAGAAGTTCTGCATTTATGGCAGAAGATATAAAGAAAAATAAATTATTTTTAGTAGAAAAATATTTTAAAAATAATAAAGTATTTGATGAATTAAATAGTGATTTAATAGTTATAAATGTTGTTACTCTTTATAATAAAAGAGGTGTAAATATTATCTCATCTTCAATAAAATTTAAAGATAAAGATAAAATAATTAGTGGATATATTGATATTAAAAATAAAACATTGGAGCCTAATTTAAAAGATGAAAAGTTTAATAATTATAAAAAAGTTAATAAAATAGAAATTCCGTATTTTGATAAAATAATTAATTTATCTAAAAAACTATCTTGTGAACTTAGTGAAATTAAAGAAATAGAGTGGAGTTTTTGTATAAATGGTAAAAATATTTATTTAATGGACGCGTGTTTATGGAATGATTATGTATTTTCACAGTTACCTGATTATAGAAAAGTAGGGTTAATTAAGTACTACAATAAAAATAAATAAATTTTCATTATAAAACGAAATTTTTTTAAAATAATTTCACAAAATAATTAGAAATGTAAAATTTGTAAGGTGCCTCTTGATATATATATATATACGATATAATGAAAAGGTAAAAATAGAAAAGAGGTACATATAAATGAAAAATAAAAAAGGATTTACATTAGTAGAATTACTTGCAGTAATAGCAATATTAGCAATACTTGTAATA
>CANRJN010000046.1 GCA_947630945.1 uncultured Bacilli bacterium
AAAAAATCAACCCGAACGGATTGATTATATATTTAAGTTCAAACTATAAAAGTTCGAACAGAAACGTCACTGGAGCGTATAGAGAAGAAGTCGAATAACTTTTCTTATACTTAATAATAGGTAGTAATAACTACTAACTAATATAATTATACTATATTTTTTACATTTTGAAACAAGATATTTGTAAATTTTACAAATAACTGTTAAAAAATAATGTTTTTTGTTGTATAATCAAATTAAAGGAGGGAAAATTATGTATAATGATGATGAATTACAATCTATGATGCCGAGAATGTCTATTGAATATAGAATAGAAGCAGGGTTTCTTAACAATGGGACATTTGATAATATCCCTGAAAATGCTTTTGGAGCACATATTGTAACATCTTTTCCGATAGTAGGTGCTGATGGCAAATTTAGAAATTTTCGTACATCATATGATTTGTTTGTAGGTAAAGTGTTTGAAGTAAAAGAATTATTGGAACAAATTAATAATCAAACTGAAAATAACAACACTATGTTTGTTACAGATGGAATTTCAGAAGAAATGATTAAAGAATATCAAGAAGCAGGAATTCAAAATGTTGTTTCTACTAAAAATGGAGTTGCACCTTTAAGATATGGAGATGTTGCTTTTGCTACACAAGAAGAAATGGCAGCAGCTATTACTAAAATAAATCAAACATTTAAATCTGTTGATATTTTAGTTCAAAATGCAGAAACACCAAGAATTCATAGATAGATAAACTCGTGACACATTTCTATTTGTGAAAGTAAAAAAAGTGCAGATAGACTTTTATAATTTATTTTCATTACATAGTTTTGAAAATAAATAAAAGGGTTTCAAAAGGGAAAATTCCCTTTGCACACCGTTATTGGCTATGCCAATAGCGTAGTGTGTTACCATTTCGGAAAAATGGTTTTATTAAAGCCGAGCATTTGAAATTTGCTCGACTTTTTATATATCTATATCTTTATCATTGTCATAATCATAATTGTTGGAATAAAGATAGTCATTTATTTCATTTTCTTTGGAAGTATTGTCAGCAATATCGTGTAAATCTTCGTTATCATATATTTCTTGTTTATGATATTCTTTTATTTCAGTAATAACTTCATCTTTATCTTTTTCGGTACCTATTTTAAGTAATCTATGAAATAATTTTTTTAAGGTTTGAAATATGTTTATGATAAAGTCATAAAGTCTTTTATTTTCTTTTTCTAATTCTTCATTTTTAATTTCTAACTTTCTAACTTCTATTTCTACATTACGCTTTTCTTTTTCAAGTTGTCTATAATTATGTGTATAGTCATTAAGTTCATTAAATAATGCTTGATTTTTAGGTATTTCTTTTATAACTTGTTTTGATGTACTCATAAATCGATTAAGTGTATCATAAGTATCTTTATCAATTTTAACTTCTTTACCTGTTATAGTAGGTTTAGAATTTTTTAATTTTTCTTCTAGTTCTTCATAATCTCTTGTCATAAGATAATTTTGTTTTTCTAATCTATTATCTAATTTTTTAGTAATCTTTTTAAACTCTTTAACTGATATATGTTCGTTATCACTATTTTTAATACCTCTTTCAAGTTTAAAACCATTATTAATTAGTCTTTCATAATATTTGTCTTGAAGTTCTGATAAATGGTTTTTATCTCTAATATATTGCTTTTTAGAAATAGTCCATTTTTCAGTATTAGTTCTTTTATCAAACTTTCTAATCAAAGGTACAACTACACAATGTAAGTGTGGTGTTTTTTCATCCATATGAATAGTAGCGTGTAATATTTGTTCTTTTTTATAACCTAAATCATTATAAACAAAGTCCATACAAGTATCAGCCCATTTTCTTATTTCTTTTTTACTCATACCTTTAAAGAAATCATTATCAGAAGTAAATAAGAGTTCATCAGCAACAACATTATTAGAATCATCTAACATTTGTTTAAAAGTTTTCTTTCTATCATCTCTCATTGTTTCCATTCTTTTATCGTGTTCTTTTTTATATTCTTTAGTTAGATTATAGAAACCTTTAATATATTTTTCTGATAAAGGAATAATATCTATATTATTTTTAGTTTTTGTAATATCAATATCAGGATTAGACCTATATGCTTTCTTTTCTCTTTTATTATGAGAGCCAATTTGGGCTAGATCTGATAGTTTATTTATTGGCTCTACTCTAAATATTGCATAACTCATTTTCTTTTAGCACCTTTCTTACTTTCTCAAAAAAATCTTTATAAACTTGTTTCCCATTTGGTGTTTTTATATTAGATAAATCTATTGTTATAACTCCTAATTTTAAGTTTTTATCTTTATCAAATTTATCATCATTTTCTAATGCAATAAGTCTAATTATTTTTTCTATCTCTATATCACTTTCAAATGATAAATTTTTTAAATTATCATCTGTATCAATTTCATAGTATTGAAGTTTATATTCATTTCCAAGAGTATTACATAATTTATTAAAGTAATTTTTTGCTTCATCTTTTGTTTTCAATTCCCAATTCATAGGTAGCATATAACCATAATCATCTTCAAATATATTAAAGTTATAAGGTGTACCATAATTTTTATGATTAATCATCATATCAAGTAAAAATGATTCTCTAAAATTACCATTTATAATTTGAATTTTATTATCTTTCTTTTCTATTGTTAAAAAGTCTATATATTTAGCAATTAATCTTTGTTTCTTTTCTCTAGGTGTTTCTTTCCATTTATTTAAGTTTATAAATAAAAGTTCTGGTCTAACAAAATTATCTATTTCTTGTTTATCTTGTAAGATAAGCAAATCATCAACTGTGAAATTTAAGTTCTCATATTGTTTTTGGTCTTGCCATTTCTTGTTTAATTCATTTTTTTGAAATTCTATTTGTTTTATTTCATTATCAAAATCTTCTAGTTTTAAAATACCTTTAATATAAGCTGTTTTTATTCTATCTAATTGTTTATCTAATTCTTTAATTTCTTTTTCATAATTTATTTCTTTATTTTCTAATTTTGATTTAATAAAAGGTGTGTAGTAATCATTAATTAATTCATCTTGTTTATTTAATTCTATTAAAAATGCTTTTAAATTTTCTTCTATTTCTATTTCACTAAAATAGGTTTTACAATGTTCACATTTATAATAATAGTATTTATTACCATTCTTTTTAGTAGTAGCACTTCCACCTAAAAATCTACCACATAGAGAACATTTAAGTTTATTAGTAAATAGATAAGTAGCAGTTCTTTCATAATGTCTTGCATTTCTTTTCTTTTGATACTGACAATCTTCCCATTTTTGTTTACTAACTAATGGTTCAACAACATTTTCATAATAAGTAGGGTGTTTTGTACTTCTTCCATGAACATAATCACCTTTGTAAATTTCATTTGTTATCATTCTACTTATTGTTGAATCTAACCAATTAGTTTTACCTAACACTTTTTCTTTGTTATAAATGTTAGCAATACTTTGATAACTTTTACCTTCTAAATATAAATCATATAATCTAATAACTATATCTTTTGTTAAAGGGTCTGGTATCATTTTTTTATTTATTCTTTGATAACCTAAAGGTAAAGGCCCTGGAATATGTCCTGCTTTTATTGCCCCAGCAAGTCCGAATTTTGTTCTTTCAGAACATTTTTCTATTTCATTTTGAGATACACTTGTCATTATTCTCATAACCATTCTACCATTGGAAGTTGTAGTATTAGATTCATCAGCCATACAATCAATATCACAATCATTTTCGTTTACAAAAGCCATTAATTTTTCAATGTCATAAACACTTCTTGTTAATCTATCTAGTTTAAAAGCAACAATTACATTTATTTTTTTATCTTTTATATCTTGCATCATTTCTTGATATGCTGGTCTATTATCATTTTTAGCACTTATTCCTTCATCAGCATATACTTTATAAACTTCATAACCTTTAAATTTACAAAATTCTCTTAATTTTTCTTCTTGTTCTGGTAAACTAAAACCTTCTCGTTTTTGGTCTAGGGTAGAAACTCTTTTATAAATACCTGCAATTTTCTTTTCTTCATTCATAAATTATCAACTCCTTTTACTAAAAAGAGGCGTCAAAAGTACTAGTTATACTATTGACACCTCTTAAAATTTAATCTTGAATATAAATTACTTTTAAACTTGAATCTCATAACTATTTAACCCCCTTAAATAGACATAAGTTTTCTTGTTTGAATATTCTATCACTTTTTTAAGAAATGTCAAACCATCGGCTTAAAAATGGCTTTTAATGTAGTTTTCAAAGTCTTTAAACTTTATTTTTTCATCATAACCATTAACAAATATGTCATCACATTCGTCAAACATTAAATAATCAATATTATTAATTTTAATAATATGTGGCATTACATAAGCAATATTTGTTTCTTTAATACTTTTGATATTTCCATTTGTGATTGTTGGCTTAGCACAAGCAAACTTACATATCATTTCAACCTTTCTTTTCAATTCATCACTTATTTCTAATTCTTTAGTTTCTATTGTTAACATATATATCACTCTCACTTTCTAAATTTAGATAACAAAAAAAACTAACATTTCTGTTAGCATTTATTACTCTCGAAATCTCAAAAGTTCGAGTTTCCTATCATATTGGAGCAAGTAACCGGAATCGAACCGGCATCTTAGCCTTGGCAAGGCCACATTCTAACCGTTGAACTATACCTGCATCAGTAATTATATTTTAACATATTATATTTATTTTTCAATAATTTTATGAAAAAAAGTAGATTTTCTCTAATATTTATTCAAAATCTACTTTTATATTTTTTATAAAATCATAATATTCATTTTTTATTTTACCAGATAATACATATTTTAATTTAGTGATTAAATATGGTAAATTATATACTTTAAATCTATTAATATTTTGTTGTTTACAAACTCTTTCCATTATTTTTAAAATAAATATTTTATTAGATTTAGGTATTAGACCATTATTATACTTTTTAATCATTCTTTTTAATGTTACTTTATCAAATAAATTATCATAATATTTATCACTATAATATTTAAAATAATATTTATTTCCATCCAAATTATCTAAATATTTTAATGTATCATAATAACCTAAATTCATTCTATATTCTGATACACTAGGTTCAAATAATCCAATAAAGCCTAGATTTTCTCTTGGAGTAATAACTCGTACATTAAGTCCTTTTTTATGCTTATATTTTAACTTACTTCTCCATGCCTTTATTACAAATATATCATCATAACCTTTATCAATAAACATATCAATTGGTGTATTTTTATATACCCCACCATCAACATAATACTTATCATCAATAATTCTTTCAAACTTAAAAAATGGTAAATAAGCACTAGATAAAACATAATCAATAAGTTTACCCTCAGGAATATCTTCTTTAAATACTTCAACAGGTTTTAAATCACTTAAACTAAATGTATTAAGACCAAAATCAATTTTACTTCTTCTAAATCTTTTCTCATTAATATTTTTAGTTAAAACATTTCTAATATTACTAGTATCTATTCCTCTATTTTTTATAATATTATGAATTGATTTTAATCCTTTTTTTATATCATTTCTAGAAACAGTTTTATTATGAAAATTCTTTAAAAATTCAGTTTCTATTCCAAATAATTCATCACTATTTGTAGTAAGCCAAATTTTATACATAACATCACAACTTCTAGCAGCATAACAAACTGCATTTATTGCGCCAATTGATGTACCACCTACACCATCAAAATAAATTTTTCTTTTATTTAAGGCTTTAATGGCGCCTGCTTCATAAGCACCTTTACCTCCACCACCTTCAAGAATTAATGCTTTCATAATAACTTCTCCTTAAAATTCTTTTTTACTATATTTATTATTAATAATATACTAGGTATTCCAATTATAAATCCACCTATTACATCAGAAAAATAATGAACACCTAAATAAACTCTTGATAACGCGATTAACATTACAAATAATATAGATAATGTTAAACATATAATTTTAGTTTTCTTACTTTTATTGCAAACAAGTAAATAACAAAGTAAAACATAAAATACAATTGATGTTAAAGTATGACCACTTGGAAAACTAAAACTTTTTGGTATGTCAATCAAAGCAGATACAGGTCTTGCTCTTCCAATTAGTAATTTAGATAAATAAGTTATTGCACCTGAAAAAGCATAACCACAAGATAGTATATAAAAATATAATTTATTTTTAAAAAATATAAATATACACACAATAATAACTAATGGTATATAAATATCTCCAAAAATTGTAATAATTCTAAATACATTTGTTAATAAGTTGTCAACAATATTATTCATAAATAAAATAACATTGCTATCTATTTTCATTACAACATCACTAAATGATGATTTCATTAATATTGTTAGAATTACAACTAACACTATAATACTAAATATATACCATTTATTTTCCTTTAAAATTTTCTTTATCATACATAAATTATATCACAAAAAATATTAATATTTTAACTATATCATAGAATATTTACATATTTCTTTGACTATGAAACATATATTGAATAACTAGTCCTGAATACTCACCAAATTTATCTCTTGCAAAATTTTCAATATCTTTTTGATTATTTTTAATATTATAATTTTCTACCATATATTGTTTAACCCATGTATCTATTGGAAATACATCTAATCTTCTATAACCAAAAAGTAATATACAAGATGCTACTTTCAAACCAATTCCTTTTATTTTCATTAATTCTTTTAATGCATCCTTTGTTGATAATTTGTCTATATCTTTTAAACTTTCATAATTATTTAAATAATTAACAATATACTTATCTCTAAAACCAACTCCAAAATTTCTAAACTCTTCACTTGTAACATTTTTTAATTCTTCATAAGTTGGAAATAAATAATATTCTTTATTCTTAAATATAACTTTTTTACCATATTTTTTTGATATTTCATTTACAGATTTGCTAATTCTTTTTACATTATTATTTTGACTAATAATATAACTAATACCCATCTCAAAAGAATCTTGATTTAATATTCTATAATTCTTACACTTATCAACCATACTTTTTATATTTTTATTATTATTTATTAAAGTATCATTTATTTCATTATAATCTCTATTTAAATCAAAATAATCATATATAACTTCTTTTAAATTATCATAATTAGATGACTCAACTATAAGAGTATTACCATCTTGTTTTATATTAATAACTCTATCTTTTAATATATTTGTAATTGAACCATCACTTTCTTTTATTGCTCTAAAACACTCACCACTAAATAATACTTCTTCTACATTTAAATTATTTACTTCTATTTTCATATACTTCACCTACTTTATTATAATATTTTTTATCTAATATCAATGATGAAATTTGAAATTTATCATTCACAAGATCATTCATTTTTTTAATATAATCATCATCTACACTATCATCTAATTTAATATATTTTTTAGTAATTGAATTATATTTTACTCTATCAGTTATAAAACTTCTATTTGAAAGAATTACCATTCCTTCTTTATCACTAAATACATCACTACCCATTAATAATCTAGAATCATAATTAATTCCAAATAAATTATAAATTGTAGGAATTAAATCTATACCACTTACATATTTATTAATTTCTGTTTTTTCTATATTAGGATTATACATTATAAGAGATGTATGATAATTTTCAAATATATCACTTCTATCTATATTACTTACTTCATTTAATTCTTTATATGAAAGACCATATGGATAATGATCTGGGGTTAATACAATTAATGTATCATCTAGTAAATTATTTTCTTCTAATTTATTTAAAAGTAATTCTAAGGCTCTATCTAATTCAATTTGTGTCGCGATATATGCTTTTACATTATTAGAATATTTTAAATTATCTACTAATTCTTTATTTTTAGATGATATATCATTTCTTTTAAAATTATAATCTAAGTGTCCACTAACAGTCATATAATATATAGCAAAATTTTTCTCTTTATTTAAATAATATGGCATAGTAGAGTTTATTAGTTCATAATCACTATTAGGCCAATTATTACAATTCATTATTTTTTCAAGTCCATTACCACAACCAATATAATTAAATCCTAAATTTTTATGTGATAAATTTCTATCATAAAAATCATACTTATAATTATGAAAGGCATATGTATTATAATTCATATTTTTAAATATGTTACCAAATGATAAAAACATATTCATGTCTTTTGTTTGTGCTAAACTCCATGTACCTTCTTTTGGTATCAAACTTGTTAAATTCATATATTCACCATCATATGTTGATATTGGATATAATGGTTGATAATAGTTATTAAATATAAATGAATTATTAAGCATTCTATATAAAGTAGGAGTTAATTCTTTACTTACACCAATTGTATCAAATGATTCAGCAGTTATAAATATTAAGTTTTTATTTTTAAACATACCTGTATATTCATTTTTATTACTTGGAACTACATTATTAAAATATTTATGCATTTTTTTAATTGTTTTATCTTTTTCATTATTAATTAAATCATTAAAATCTATGTTTATAACATTATATTTATTTTCATCATATGTAATATCATTTAATTCACTATCTTTTATTTTTTCTTCAAATTTAAATATGTACCTATATAAATCAATAATTTCCATATTTAATATTCCTGTTTTATTTATAGTTAAAATAGGTGAATGTGTTTTATATAAAAGTTTATTTAATGAATAATAATCTTTATCTATTTTAATATCAAATATAATCAAAAATAATGATATCATTAAAGTCGCTAAATATTTACATATAATCTTTTTATTAAACTTTCTATAACTAAAATATTTATTAAATATAATGAAAAGTATAAATGGAATTAATACTATTATAAATATATACCATACTCTTAATATAACTTTGATAATAGCAGTATAAAATTCCATTACTTGGCCTGCGCCACCTGTTGTTAATGAAAATATAGAAAATATTGAACTATAAAATTTAAAATATACTATTTGAGCAAGTACCAAAACAATTAGAAATATTGATATTAAATAAGTTATTATTTTATTTATTTTTTGATTAAAAAGACTACTTAAAAATGAGAAAAATATAATTAGTGGAATACAAAATATTAATACAGATAATGTAGTAAATGAAAAAAAGTTTTTCAATATAAAAATTTTATATATCATTTCTAGATATATAATTAAGAAACACCACCAATATACAATATTAATTTTATTTTTCATATTTATTTTTTATCTTTCAATTTTTTTACGATAGTGAGTATTATTATTGAAATTAATAAAAATACAATAATTCCTAACAAAATTGAAACTTCTAATGTAAAACTATCATATTTTGTTATTAAATTTTTTATTAGTTCTTTCATTTTTTCTCACCAACGATATTATACTAAAATTTATTCGTTTATTCAATAAATTATTAACTAAATATATTCTTGTGTGTTATAATTGTCTTGGAGGTAAAAATGAAAAAAGAAAAAACAAAAGTAGAAAATGAACATAATCATATAAATAATGATTCAAAAGAAAATATAAAAATTGCCTTTTTCTTAAACTTAATTTTTTCAGTTTTAGAAGCAGTAGGTGGTTTTCTTACAAATAGTATTTCAATATTTACAGATTCAATTCATGATTTAGGGGATTCTTTTTCAATAGGTGTTTCTTATTTACTTGAAAAGAAAAGTCAAAAATCTGCTGATAATACATATACTTTTGGATATTTGAGATATTCATTACTCGGCGCTATTATTACATCAATGGTATTAATTACAGGTTCAATAATTGCACTATATAATGCTATTCCAAGACTTATACATCCAGAAGAAATAAATCATGACGCAATGATTATATTTGCTATATTTGGTGTATTTATTAATGGATATGCTGCTTATAAAACATCAAGAGGTGAAAAGCATAATGAAAAATCAATTAATCTTCATATGTTAGAGGATGTACTTGGTTGGATAGCAGTATTAATTGGAAGTGTATTTATTAAATTATATAATTGGTTAATTATAGATCCTATATTATCTATTTTAATAGCATTATATATTTTATATCACGTATATAGAAATATAAAAGAAGTATTTGATATATTTATGGAAAAAGTTCCTAAAAATATTAAAGTTGATGCGATTGAAAAAGATATAGAAACATCTTTTGATTCAATAAAGGATATGCATCATATTCATGTATGGTCTCTTGATGGTGTTAATAATTGTATGACTGCTCATATACATTTAAGTAAAGATTTAAATAAAGATGAAATTATTGCATTAAAAAAAGACATTAAAAAGAAATTATCATCACATAAAATTTATCATGCTACATTAGAAATTGAATATATAAATGAAAAATGTGATAATAAAAATTGTTAATTAAACTGATTTATTCAGTTTTTTATTTGTCTAATTTTATTCCATAATATTTATCTAATATTTCTTTTTTATCTGGAAAATTAGTATTTAAAAGATTATTTATTAATTTTTTTCTATTAAATTTTATATTTATTTTTTTAATTTTGATATCTTTATTTATATCAATTTCATAATAAAAAGTATTATTATCTTTTACACATCCACTACTATTTAAACCATAATATTTTTTATTATTTATTTCATCATATTTATCTTCATGTAAATGTCCATAAAATATATAATCACTATCTACTTTATCAAATATTTCTTTATATGTATTGTTTCTAATAATAGATAAATGTTCATATGGATAATCTTCATTATCAGTTAGAAAATAATGTAGAAATGTTAATTTTTTATTGTTTATATTTAGTTCATATTTTAGTTTTAATTTTTTTAATTTAGTTTTTATGTTTTTATCTACCCATTCTTCATGCGCTATTTTATTTTTATCTATTGTTTTTATGTTTCTAACACCTTTTATGTAATAATATTCGTGATTACCTAATAAAAATTTTATATTATTTTCTTTTATAGTTTTTAAACATAATTCATTATCTACACCAAGACCAATTGCATCCCCTAGAAATATTACATCATCATATTTCTTTTTATTAATACTATTTAATATAGATATTAGTGCTTGATAATTTCCATGTATATCTGTAAATACTGCTAATTTCATAATTATTCTCCTAAATATATTGTACCAAATTTCTGACGAAAAGTCTTTAGGTTATCTAAAATTTATCAAAAAATATTGCAAAATAAAAAGTGTT
>CANRJN010000047.1 GCA_947630945.1 uncultured Bacilli bacterium
TAATTTCTACACCATCAACAATAGTAGTTGTTTTTCCTAAATCAAAATACTTTTGACTATATGATACAAATTTAATGTTAGAATCTATATACTTGCAACTATCTCTTTTTATTGCTAAAACTTTTTTTCTGGAATCACATCAGTGAGATTATGATAATAAAATGCACTATCTAATGTGAATACTGCATTAGGGTATTTAAAATTAATGAGTTCTAAATAATTTACATTTTTGTTTTCACTGTATATTCCTTTTTCAATTTTATAAATTTTATTTTCTTCAAGTAATTTTTTTATTTCTCTATATGAGTATTTATTCCTTAATTCTTTAAATGAACATAACATCTTATATCACCAAAAACATTATAAACTAAACTTCCACATTAGCCAATCGACTGTGGAAGTTTAGTTACAGATTGCTTTTTGCTGGGGTTTGGTTATATGCTTCTCATTTTTTTGAAAAACCTGCCAAAATCGCACTACAAATTAAAACTTAAAAAAACAAACCCTTTATTTACCTGGGTTTGCTTAAGTATCTAAATGGCGCCCGATGTAGGACTCGAACCTACGACCTAACGGTTAACAGTTATAAATCATTATTTTTAAAATCTATTTGTTTTTTTCAAAACCCCGTATTTTCGGGCTTTTTATTAAAAATTTCTTTTTTTATTTTTTTAAATAAAATACTAAAATATACTATTATTTTCATTAAAAATTTTTAAATTCGCGACACTTTCGCGACACTTTTTTTCAAAAACCTGCCAAAGATTTTTTTGCTGTTAAATTCACATTTTTTCATAGCTTAATTGACTAATCAAAAACTCATCTCCATACATTTTTTTATTAGTTTCCAACCAATCCCATGCATTATACATATTTATATTAGAAAAATCTAATTTTTGAAAAATTGGATATTTATTATCAATGTATTTTTTTATTATTTCATGTTTAGTATTTTCATCATCATTAGTATTAATCATAAAATTACTTAATTCTCTTATCTTTTCTGATGCCGTAAAATTAAATTTTGTATATAGTGATACAATTTCGTTAAAATTAATTTTCATCTCGCCACTAACACTATAATATTTATCAAAAACTGATAAAACTTCTAATGATTTAGTATTATCTGAATGAGTATATCCAAATGTTGTAGATAATTGTGAATGTCCCATTATCTTTTTTACATCAGAAGGGGATATATATTGATTTTCATTCATTTGCATACTACAATAGCTATGTCTTAAACCATGTAATGATACAGATTTCAAATTTTTATTTTTTTTCAAAAATGATTCCCATTTACTTGTTAAAGTATCAGGGTGTATTACCTTACCATATTTTCCTAAAAACAAATTTTGAATTTCTTTATAATCAGGAATAGTTCTTTTTAAATTCCAAATTATTCTTTCTCTTGTTTTTAAATATTCTTTTATAATTTCTATACAAAATAACGGAACAGGTATCGTTCTTACACTATTAATTGTTTTCGTGCTTTTTTCTACAACTTCACCATGCTCGCTATCATAAACAACTGATCTTTTAACATGAATTAAATTATTATCAAAGTCAATATCTTCAATATGAAGTCCTAATATTTCGCTTCTTCTCATACCAGTACATATTGCAATATTAAACATAGTTTCTGTTATTATATCTTCATTTTTTAATAAATTTAATACTTCCATTAATTCATCTCTATTAAAGTATTCTTTCTCTTTTTTTATAACTGTTGGAGCTTTTACTTTTAATGCAGGATTAAAAGTTAAAAAATCCCAATCGACAGCAGTATTTAATATTTTTCTTATTAAACCATAAATATTATTAATTGTTTTGGAAGATAAATTTACTTCTTCGCCATTTTTATTTAATCTCTGTGATGTCTGACTTCTTAATTTATTCATAATCTTTTGAATAGTTAAAACATCAATTTTACATAAAGGAATATTTGCAATTTCTGGGAGAACATAATTTTTTAAATCAGCTTTATCATTTTTAATTGTTACAGGACTTAATTCTCTTTCAGCATATTCTTTAAAATATAATCTTACAAATTCAATAAATTTTATATTTCCTTTATTTTCACTTAAGCCACTTAATTTTATTTCTGCTAATTTTAAATCTCTTCTTTTCTTTGCTTGGGCTAGAGTTCCTTCAAATATTTCTGAATAATATATTCCTTTCTTATCATTAGTGCCACCTTTTCTAATAAATATACGGTACTTCTTACCACTAATAATTTCATAAATATATTTATCTACTTTTCTTTTATCGTTCTTTTTTGATTTTGGCTTTTTTGCTTTTTCTGTTTTGCTCTTCTTATTTTCAAAAAGCATCAAAGCATCACTTTTTTCAAGATTCAAAAGTAGTCCGTTTTCTCTTAATTTTTTATCTCTCTCATTAATTGCATCTTCGATTTTTCCAATTATAGTTTCATCTACTTTTATAGTTTTATTGTTATTTTTATCTGTTCTTAAAAATTTTATTCTATATTTATCTTCAGATAAATAGTAAATATATTTTTCAACCGCTTTTTGCATACACATACCTCTTATATATCATATTTTTCTTTTTCTTTTTTGGGTTTAGTTTCGTTTTCAATCCATTTATCAATTTCTTCTTTGTTAAAATATCTCTTATTACCTATAAAACAAAAAGGCAAACCATCATTTTGAATTGCCTTATTGATATTGTACCTCGTAAAAAAAGGATAAATTTCTAACAAATCATTTATTGAATAAAGTATTTTACTTGGACTTGATTCTATTTTATCCGAAACCTGATTATTTGGCTTTTCTTCAACAATAAATATCGAAGCAATTTCTTCAAGTGTCATTTTCTTTATTACTCCACATAATTCTTTATTTACCTTTTCCATGTAATCATCCTTTCATAATTCGTAAACATAGTCTATTAAATTTGTTGGTCTTATCTTATTTTTTAAAATATCATCTTTAGTTTTTTTATATTGAGAACACCAATATATTGCATCATCTTCATCTTCAAAAGTTTTATATTCAACTTTGTTATTATAAATACGGACCGCTCTATATTTTACATTCCAACAGCAATAATAGTTATTAAAGAAAGCATTATTTTTATTGTCTAACTTATTATAAAATTTTCTAAAATCTATTTTTGAAACTTTAAATACTATTGGAAAAAATCCATTTTCAAATTTTTTTAATATTTCTGTATCTATTCTATTAAAATCGTATTTTTTTCTATATTTTTTCATCATATCTTTTGAAAGAGTATTTCCAAATTTAGGTTTAACAATATAACTGTGTTCTTTTGTATCTCTTATTAAATACCAGGTTTCATCAAATTCTTTATCAATCACTTCATAAATTTTTCTAATTAATTTTTTTTGGTGTAATTCCATTACATCATTATCCCAAATTAAAGGTAGCTTACTTGTTCCTCTATAATAATTCAACATAACTTCTAACTCTCTTTTTTCCATATAAACTTTTCCTCTTTTCTGGCTCTAATAATACCAACTTTTAAATAAAAAAAATAATGTACAAATTTTGCTTTTGTACACTTTACAAAAACTATTTATCTTTATTAATTTTTTTTATTTTATAACTTAAAAGAGGTTTCGTTTTAAAGATTTTATCAAGATTAACACCGAGTTTTATTGATTTATTCAAAATACCATCTACTTTATTTATTGCTTTTTCTTTAGATCTTTCAGATACCATTATTTCGGTAGTTGTAATTTTTTTAACTAATACTAAATATTTTTTCATACTTCACCAATATTAATTCCTAAAGATACGCATATTGCTTTATCTATTTTTTTCATATCACTTTTATCAACTACATCAACAAAACCTTTTAATCTACTTTTATCAATAGTTCTTATTTGTTCCAATAACACAATAGAGTTTGGCCTTATTTTATCAAATGCTTTTATAGATACTTGAGTAGGCATTTTTTTGCTTTTTAAGTATTGTTTAGTTATAGGAGCAATTATAGTCGTTGGACTATGAATATTACCTATATTGTTTTGAATTATTACAACTGGTCTATAACCATTTTGCTCACTACCAACAACCGGATCTAAATTAGCATAAAAAATATCTCCCTTTTCTAACTTTTTCATAAAATTTCCTTTCTTTTTTTCTATATGCTCATCTATATTGTTTATAAAATATTTAATTCAAATAAAAAATAGTGAAATAAATTATTTATCTCTCTATTTTAAATTAAAAAAAGAATGATTTAATTCATCATTCTAATTATCTATTTCACAAAATGCACTAAAATCAGTCCACATTTTCACAATACAACTTTTTTTTATTTTTTGAAGATATGTTTTAGAAACACCAATTATTTCAGCAATATCTTCTTCAGATTTATGAGATAAAAATGTGTTTACTAAATAAATTGCTTCATCAATCGTAAGTTTATAACTTACTTTAATTAATGTATTGTATATTTCAGTTGTAAATAGTAATTTATCGATATATTGTTCTACCTGACAATCTACTTGACTTGTTATATTTCTTTGAACAAAGCCTAATCTTTTTTCGTATGTTGGAGTAGTCTTAATGTTTTCTTCAATAGGAAAATTATATAAATATTTTGCAGATTTAAACTTAGAAAATAATTCGCAAAGAATCTTTTTATAGTCTAAAATTTTATATTTATTGCAAATATATTCATCTATAAGTTGATTGCAATCATTTTGAATTGTTGCATTAGTTGTAACTGTTTTTCCAACATCTAATAATTGATTTAATGTTACAATATTTTCTATAAAAACTCACTCCTTTTATTAAAAAAAGAGACTTAAAGGTAGGAAATTTCACCTATAAAATCTCTTTATCATTTATTATTAAAATAATATTAAAATTGCATCTTTCTATTGAGTACATAACCATCCCCCCAGGAATTGTGATTTATTTTATTTCAAATGGTAATTTTTGTCAAGAGATGAAACAACAAAATATTACTAATAATAAATAAAATGAGTAACTCATTTACATAATTAACTCATTTTACTACATTATAAACCTTGTTGATGATAAAGCAATAGTTAAATAATATAAACCAAGTACGTAAAAAGTATTTAAAAATAAAATATTTAGTTAGTTTTTTCAATTTGCTTTTCAAGATATGTTATTTTTTTGTAATTAGCAATATATTCAATATGTTTATAATAAATATAAGCCATAAATTTATATTTAAATGTTTTAAACAATAATGAACCAACGACATTTTTAGTATCATCAATAGATATGAATACTTCATAATTACTATTTGAAGGAACATATTTCATAAAATTATATATAGTATAAATACTATTATGATATATATTACTTAAAACTTCTTTTTTATTTAAATTTATAGTGGATTTATTAGAATAGCCTTTTAATCTTTTAGCAATAAATGGATATGTATATTCATTACAAACATTTATCTTTTCGGTTATCTCTTTATTATTGTAATAATTGTGAATTCCTTTTGCACAACTATATAATATTTCTATTGCTAATGCTTGGTCTTTTATATCTCCCTTATCACATTTTCCTTTAAAAAAGTTTGTTAAATAAACTTCTCTTGATAATTCGTTATAACCTAAAAATTCCTTTCTTTCTTTATCAGTATATAAACTACCTAAGCTAATTCTTTCAAAAGGTTTTCCACCAATAACATCAACATTTCTATATATATCTATATCAAAATGTTCTAATCCCCCAACTTGTTCTTCTAATAAATTATTTGGATCTCTGTCTTTTATTTCTTTTGATTGGTAACTATGGACTTGTATATTTAAAAGTGGTCCTACTTGAATATTTATTCTTTCATGCCTAATTCGTCCATTATTTTTATAATAATCTTTTGACTCAATCCAACCTCTACGAGAAAAACCATAGTGTAATAAGTTTAAATTAGCATTGGTAATTATTTGATTATTTTTATTTCTAAACTCCAATAATCCATAAAAATTTTTCTCACCATACTTTTTAAATTTAGGATTGTCATTTTCAAAATAATAGTCAGGTATATCTTGATTTTTAAATATTCTTTTATAATCTTCAATATTAAATACATTTATTTCATCATTTGGAGTAAAGCATCTGCTATTAACTTCACCCTTTGTTATTCTCTTTGTACCTTTTAATTGCATATTAATTTTTAAGAAATCACTTAATAAATCTATAAAATGATACCCACTATGAAAAAGTTTTCCATAGCCATATTTGTACGGATGATTTTCTTTTTCTAAATCGTGGGGCATTTCCCAGTTACCATCACAATGGTATATGTCAATATAAGTGATAGGCATTTGATATTTAGAAACAACTTCATTTAATAAATTTTTGATATATTCGTATCCCTTATGGTATTGTCTTTGACACATAACTTTGCACATAGCACTAGAGTTTTCGGCAAGTTTAACTATATCATAATATTGTTTTCTAACCTTTTCTATACTTCTTAAACTTGTCATATTTTTAGTAACAGTTATAGGTTTATCAGTTAAAGTATGAATATTATTCTTTAACCCAAATTCTATATACATATTATGAGCTTTTGGCTCCGTTGAAATCAATAAATGAGTTATTTCAAGAGTCTTAAATACCGCGAGTAAGTTATCAGCAACTTTTACTGGTAAATGTTCTAAATCTTTATATTCATTATCAATAGTAAAAATTTTAGTTCTTTTAAAGCCATTTTCATCAAGATATTTCCGAGAAATTTGTTTATTTGATTCTAACTCTATCAACAAACTTAAACCCATTTTGTGTTTTCTTAAAT
Organism: uncultured Bacilli bacterium; assembly: GCA_947630945.1. Classification (GTDB taxonomy): domain Bacteria; phylum Bacillota_I; class Bacilli_A; order RF39; family UBA660; genus CAG-1000. Next base: position 6,772 of record CANRJN010000047.1, read on the forward strand.
AATTCAAATATATCCTTTTAGCATGAGGCCCTAATCCTACCAATGCTACATTTATCTCTTTCAGTGTTTTCTTGTTTTCTGAATTAACATTGTTTAAACTACTCAAAACAAGATCAACAGCTCTACCTGATAAATTATTCATAATAAAAATAAGACCTCCTTTTTAATGGCCTTATTTTATTTTAATTTAAAATTAAAGTAAAAGGTTTATTTCACATAATGTTATGTATTATTTACCTAACACTTAATAATAGTTTTGTTTATAATACTTTAATATCAAATAATCTCTTCTTACAACAAATCTAGTATGATATAAACTTAATCCACTTTCAAATTTAGAAGGCAAAATGTTTTTTTGAGACGCCTTTATTATTTTAAGAGCATTTTTTAAATCTAACCATAAAAATTTTGAATTTTCATTTAATTCTTTTTCAGTATAATGTGGCTTACTGACTTTTTTTAATGCTCTTGCTACATATACATAAGATATTTGCTTAAAATTATCGTGTGTTTTTATTTCTTCAAAAGTACCCAAACACTCATATATTTCTATTTTATAACCTGTCTCTTCGAGTGTTTCTCTTTTAAATGCTTTTTTCGGATCTTCATCTTCTTCTATTCCACCACCAATTAGTTTAAATTCATTTTTATTTTGCTTATATAATACAGCTACTTTACCATCTTCATTAAAAATAATTCCTCGTGCAGCATATCTAATTCTTGGGTTATTAAGTGGTACACTTTCTAAGTTAAAATCTTCATCAGTAAGTTTTCCGATACATCTCATACCAATCACCACAACATACATTATTATAACACACAAAAAAATTAGTTTTAATTATTTTTTAAAACTAATTCTACAAATTTTTTAGAAATACTATTTATTGTACTTCTAGGATAAATAATTCCAATATAATTTACCGGCATTGACTCCTCTAAATTTAATGCAACTAATCCATATTCCTCTATTTCTTCTTTAATAAAATATCCTAAACAATCATTTTCTTTTATAAACTCCGCCATACACTTGGAATCTGGCATTTCAATTATAGGTTTTAATTTTATATTAAGCGGTTGTAATGCTTCATCTAACATCTGCTTTCTTCTTGAGGATCCAGGAATAACTAATTTATATTTATTTAAGTCTTTTAATGATTTAATATCTTTTGAATATTTATCATAATACTTTTTAGAACAAGCGAATGCAGTTTCAAATTTACTTATTGTTTCGATTTCCATATCTTCTTTTTTACTAAAATTAATATTTGGTAAGTAATCTATTAAAATATCAATCTTATGGGATAATAAAAATTCATTTAAGTTATTTGCACTATCAGTAAAAATTTTTATTTTAACTTTTGGATATAATTTATAAAATTCATTTAAGTAATTAGCTAGTCTATTATCAGCAATATTTCTTGTTGTCCCTATAACTAATTCCCCAGTTATATCATCACCTTTATTTAAATAATCCCTTATAAAATTATCATGTTCTTGAAATAATTTATCTAAATAATTAAATAATCTTAAACCATCAGTTGTTAAATTTTTTATACCTTTATTATTTCTATTTAACAAGTTTAAATTTAAATTATTTTCTAATTCTTTTACATCATGACTTAAATTTGATTGGTCAACTAAATATTTAGCTGCTGCTTTAGAAAAACTCATCTCACTAGCTACAATATAAAAACTATAATATAAATTAAAATTTTCTTTTATATTCATATCATAATCCCCCTAAAAATTTATGATATATAATACATTATTTTATAAAAAAAGTCAAACAAATTATTATTCACAAAAAAGTCAAACAAATCGTTATTCACAAAAAAGTCAAACAAATCGTTATTAGCGATTTTATATATTTATTCCAAAGTTTTTTCGTTTTACATAAATATTTCAATTAAGTAATTATTTTATTTAACACTAGTTGCTATTTTATATCATTAAATTCATCTTTGTAATGCTTACATTCTAAACTAATTTTATAATTTACTTGACAATCTTTTTGATGATCTAAAGGATTTTCATAATATACATAAATATTTACTTTTGCCTTACAAAAAGATTTTTGATCTACATCAAGTAAATCCTCTTTTTTGATATAACCATTATTAATTAAAAATGAAGAATCATAATGTGTACCTTGTAAATTATCCTTTTGTAAATTTCTATCTATTAAACAATTAGGATACATTGCCCGAATATTCTTTTCTACCCCATTTTGAATTATTTCTTTTATTTCATCATATCTTTTTTGATTAACTTTATTTATTTTAGAAAAATTAATATATAAAATTAAACCTAAAAATATAAATATAACTATTACCCCAATAACAAGCAATACTATTCTTTTTTTCATCCAAATTTCTCCTCTTTCACTAATTATATAATATTTTTATTTTAAAGCAAAATATTTTTAAATAATTTATATATACCAAATTAAAAAGAATAGAAAACAATGTTTTACTATTCAATTTCATTTTTTTAATCAACGCAAATTGTATATCTCAATAAATCTTCTTTAAAATATCCATTTTGTGCTATCGGTTCTGGAACTCTAAATTTAAGATATAATTCGCATTTTTGATCTCCTGAACTATCTAGGTTTTGGTCATTTTCCCAGATAATTGTCCAATTCCATTCATCATGGGGAAATCCGGTCTCATCAAGTGTATGATTATGTCCTAAATATTTTTTTGCAACTTCATCTTCATTTGGGTCTTGATCATTTTCCATCAACCATGCTTCAATAAACAAATTATCTAAATAAATGTAAGCTCCTTGATTAAAATAAACAGATATGTTTTTTGCTTGGCATGAATTAGCGCTAGTATGTAAATCCACAACTTGTCCATAAGCCCAACTACCATTATAATATATTGATGGAGTTGGCATTCCATATTCACACGCCCGAGCACTTACATTTTCTAGAGATGTAGCAAAAAATAAAAATGCTCCAAAAATAATAACCTTTAATAAATTTACTTTCATTTAATATTTTCCTCCTTTTAATTACTACAAAATTTATAATTATTATTAATATAATAAATTAACTGCACTCATCTATTTTTCAAACCTATAATACAATAGTTTAACTAATTCTATGAATAATCTTCTATACAAATATAATCTTTTAAAGAGCATTTTACATCAATACTCTCTATACTATCACCTAATATTATATCTGCACTAAAATAAATATAATTATTTTTAATTTTTTTTATAGCATAAATATCTCTAATAATAGAATCTTCGTTAATTTTTGATAAATCAAAATTTAAAAATTTTTCTTCTACTTTTTCCTTATATAAAGTGTATTCTTCTATAGATGGCCATGTAGCTCGATGAACATAAAGCTTATTTTCATTAGTTTCAGAATCTTTATAAAAATAATTACTTTTGAAATTCAATTCTGGCTCACCAGCACCAATTTCACTAATATATATGTAATCATTATAAGAAACCCTATAAAATAAAGCATCACTCTCATCCTCACCATTCTCAAGATGGGCAATAGCATAAGTTTGAGGATTATTGTTATTCTCAAAAGTATATTTTATGTTTTTAAGAGTATTTATATTTATATGTTCGTAATTGCTATATTTATCATAATTATCATTACCCCCAAACAAGAACAAATATAAAGTAAATAAGATAATACAAGTAACCAAAATAATTATTATAATAATATTTCTTTTTTTCATACTTACCTCTAAATGTTTATTTTTTATTTTTATCTAATAAAGTTGCAATTCCAAATAATGTTCCTGAAAAACCGAATACTAAAATTGGAAGATAAACACCCATAGAACCAGCATCCCATTTCCATAAACGATATTCAAGGAAGCCATATAATCCTATAAAAAGAATGAGAATTGCTAATCCTTTTAAAATTATTGAAATTATTTTTTCTTTTTTCATAAGCCCTCCTTACATTTAATTAACTTAATTATACAATATTATTTTAAAATATACCATCTACTATTTTTACTATCAATTACATACTTTATATA
>CANRJN010000048.1 GCA_947630945.1 uncultured Bacilli bacterium
ATCTTTTAATTTAGCCCATCCGTTCTCGTATTCACCAGAAAACCATTCTAACCATGGAGCATCTATATAACGCATTTAAAATCACCTCTTATTATTTTAATTATTTATGAAGATATTTACATTGACAAAAAAATAATATATTATATAATTATGTTTGAGGAGTTATAATTCTTCCTCAATTGGATTTGAAAATGTGTAGGGAAATCTTATTCAATCCGTTTGTCTACTGCTTTGGACTATTTTAATTTGTTCTACAGTAGACTTTTTATTATATTTTAATTTTATGCAAATTCCGATTATCATTCAGAATTTGCATAAAGCTTATTAATTAAGATTATATTATAAAGCTAATATATAAGAATAGTTGCTTTATTCATTGATTTTTCTTAGTTGAATTGGCTCTTGTATACTATAATCTTTTTCACACAACTCATTCATTCTATCACGTATTCTTTTGTCTATTTTATCGATATTAAATCCTTTAGGATATAACTTCAATAATTCAAGATATATATCTATATAGCACGATTTTTTAAGTATTTCTTCAATTTGCTTATCATCCATTTAAAAGCTCCTTTGTAATAATAAAATTACTATTTATATTAAAGTATAATTACTTTTGCATAAATTCACCCTTTTCTTGAGCTTCTTTATATCTTCTTATATAATCATTATTCCATTCTTCATATTCTTTTTTTATATCTTCCGGTGCAGCTTCCATGATTTTAGCTTGTCCGTACTCATCTCTATTACTAGATAGCCACTCAGCCCATCTACAACTAATTGGTCTAGACATATATAATTTCTCCTTTTACTTTTATGTATATATTATATCATATATTTATGATATAATGTTATAAATTAATTGTATAATAATTTAGATTATGAGGAGGAAAAATGGTATTACTAATAGCAAAGTCAATACTTTTATATATTTATATCTTTTTGAACAGCCTTTTTACAGGAAAATTTTTAAGTGTAATTATAAAGAAGCAAACAGATTATAAAGAAAATTTAGTAATTGGATTTATATCAAATATTGCAATAATACAGCTAATGTTATGGCCATTTGTAGCATTTAGGCTAAAAATGATAGGCTTTATAATATTTTTTATACTATTAACTATAATACCAAGTATTTTAGGTGCTTATTTTTATTTTAAAGAATATAAAAATTATAAAGAAGAAAATAAGGTCAAAACAGATAAAAAACAATTAATATTGAAACTTATATTTATAGGAATTACTATATTGCAAATTATATTAACTGCTGTATTTTATAGAGCTGATGCAGATGATTCTTTCTATGTTAGTAATTCTACTTTGTTTAAGGATAGTGTAAATATAAACGAATATGATTCTAGCTTTGGCGATACTTCATTAGGTACAGTGCCAATGTATGATTTTCAAGTATGGGAAACTATGATTAGTGTTTATGGCTTTATTTTTAATATTGAACCAGTAATTATAGCACATACATTGTTAATACCTATATTAATAATTTTAACTAATATAGCAAATTATGTATTAGGAGAAAAACTTTTAAAAGATAAAAATAAAGCATATATATTTTCAATAATTATAATGATATTTAATTTGTTTGGTGGATACTCTACTTATACTGTTGGAAGTAGATTATTATCTAGAATATGGCAAGGAAAATCTATATATTTATGTGTGGTTTTACCAATTCTTATTGCATATATATTAGATAGTATCGAAAAGTTAGATAAGAATTTATATCTTGAATTACTTATATGTAATTTAGCAGGAATTGGTCTAAATCCTACAAGTCTTTTTATATTAGGATTTGAAACATTATTTTTAATAGTAGCAATTAGTATAAAGAAAAAATCTGTTAAATATATTATTCATATGATACCAAGTGCTATAGCAATAGCGTTATTTACTATTATGATTTATATTAGAACAAGCCAATATTCAGCACAAGTTTCAGCTGCGTCTACTATTACATATAGTCAAATATGGCATATAATTAAAGTTTTCTTTTCGGGATATTCTGCAATATATGTTATATTGTACATATTAGCTAGTATTTTAATAATTAAAAAAGGTACTATTGAGCAAAAGGCATATTTAATTTATGCACCACTTCTAATGTTTATATTTGTATGGAATCCAATATCTGGAAAGGTCGTGGCAGAAAATGTTACTAAAGTTGCCACATTTTGGAGAGTATATTGGTTAATACCAGTGGCACAGGGAATAATAGTTGGAATGTTATTATTACTTGATATTATTAAAAATAAATATGCTAAATATTCATTTGTTTTTGCTAGTATATTAGTGATATGTTTATGTGGAAAATGGTTAATATCATATGAAAATGGATATATATTGACAAATAATATAGAAAAACTACCTAATGAGACTATAAGATTTGGTAATATAATTTCTAATTATAATGTAGATAAAAGTGTAATTGCTATGGAAGGAGTTAATACAACACTTAGACAAAAATACAATAATGTAAAATTATTATTTTCAAGAAATCAATATGTTCTTGATTTAATAGCATATAGAGGAAATACAGAAAGTGCAAATGAAAGAATAAAATTACAAAATATAATAGATGGAAATGACAATGATTTTTCAAGTCTTAACGAGCTATTAACTAAATATGATGTTGGCTGGATTATAATGAAAGATACAAATCAAGAATTAATAACTGCTTTAGAAAGTTATGGATATGAAGTAGAAGATAGGCTTAATGAAAATATGCTTTTAAAATATAGTAATATTTAAAATTTATTGATTTCTATATAAAAATGTAGTAAAATAAAAATGATATTAGATATGGAATTGATTTATCTATATCATAATATTATTTTTATCATTAGTTCTATAAAATATAAAACGGGAGAGTAGTATTTTCATACTATTCTCTCATTTTGTATATAAAAATTAAATTTTAATAATAAAGAATTTTACTATTAATTATTTATATGGTATTATTATTTTGGTGATAATATGAAAAAGAATTTGTTTTTTGATGTTGGAAGAACATTGTTATATCCTACATCAGGAAATTGGTTTATTACTCCTAATTTTTATAACATACTAGGTGAAGTAGACTTAGATATGATAGAAAGTGCTATTAACAAAAATTTGTATTTGTTAGATGAACGAAATATTATAACAGAAGATGAAGAATATGATATGTTTTATAATTTTTATTATAAAATTTTAAAAGATATAAAATATGAAAATCTGTCAGATAAAATAGTTAGTTTAGTAGCTTATGATTGTGTGTATAATGATAAAAAACTTACATTTTATAAAGATGTAAAAAAAGAACTTACAGAACTTTCAAAGACATGTAATTTGTATATTATTTCAAATGCGTGGCCTTCTACAAATAGAATTCTAAAAAACTATGGCATTTTTGATTTATTTAAAAAGATATATATTTCTTCTGAACAAGGATTTATAAAAGAAGATAAAACACTATTTGAAATTGCTTTAAAAGATGTAGAAATTAATGATGAAAATTACTTTATTGATGATAGGGTAGAATTACTAGATATATCTATTCAATATGGTTTTATTCCAATTATAATTGATAGAGATAAAAATAAAGAAACAAGCTATGTAGAGATAGAAAATTTAAAAGATTTAAGAAATGTATTAAAATATTATAAGTAATGGTTTAGAAAATGTTATTTTATTGATAAAAGATAAGTTATATGATATTATAAAAATTGTATTAACAAAAGAAATTAAAGGAGAAATCTAATGAGTAAACATGCAATTATAATAATAAAAAATAATGAAAATGAGTTTTTGCAATATTATGATAATAGGTGGGAGAGTTTCTTGTTTTTAAATTGTAAATTAATTACTAATTTTGAAGATGAAGTAATAGATGAGGTGGCAAAAAAATTACATATTTTAAAAAGTGAAATTAGCTGTAATTTAAAAATGAATAAAATACATACAAAATATTCTGAAAGTGCAAAAACTTTAAAGGAGTATCATCATTATTTTTATATAGTAAATATTAAAGAATTACCAACTAATATGAATAAAAAGACTTTTAAAATAGATGCTATAGATTATATGTGGTATAGTATGGATGATTTGAAAAATGACCAAAGAATAATGAAAGTAAATAGTGATATAGTTGGATTTATAAATGAAATTGATTAATAATAAGTAAAAAAAGTGTGCTTTAAGCACACTTTTTTAGTTTCCAATTTGTATAATAATATCTTCTAGATAATAATTATTATAAAATTTATTACTTGAAAGCAGGTCAATATATCGCGAAATTTCACTTTTTAAATTCTTATTTGCTTTCCTATAAATAACTCTAAGAAACATACCAATTTGCGGTAATTTACTAATAATATAATTATCTGAATTTAAAAGTTTAGTGTCGTTATATGCTTCAATAATACATTTAATTATTTTAAATCCTTCATCAAAAATATCATTATAAATGTAATTATTTATACTTTCAAGAAAATCATCTAATAGTTCTGTATAGTTATTATCTAAAATTAAACAATTATATAAATTGTTGTAATAGTAATCATAGTCTTGTTTAGGAAAGTATTTTTGAAAATATTTTTCCATAAATTTTTTATTATAATGAACAGTATTTAAACTTTCAGGAGAAAGTAGAAATTCTTTTAATTTATCTGCTGGAATTGAGGCTATTATATCTTGAATATCGCTTATAGATTTTTCAACATCAGGTTTTAATTCTATACTACTATATTCACCATTTGATATTGCCATAAGTGTTGCGTACTCGTGTTTACATGGTGCATCATATGGACAGTTACAGCTATAATTATATTCACAATCATCATATTGTATAATAACTTTATATGGATCAGCAGAACTTCCTTGTACTTTTGCATAATAGCTATTACCTACTTTATAACAAGATAGAACATTACCCATATTATAGTAATATCTACCTCTTTCTTTTATTTGGTAGCCAAAGTCATCATCACAAAAATCTAATATATTTTTTTCGAAATCATACTCATCAGGTTCTAAACTTATATCTTCAATATTGTCCATATTATTTTCACCCCCTAAATTATTATATATTAAGTATATCATATAAAAATAATTTGTGTAAATATATTAATTATAAATAAAAAATTAAATTTTTTTATTTAAAGCTATTTACAAACAATAAATTATATGTTAATATATTAGCATAATAAAGAGATATAATGGATAGGGAAATTAAGAGCTTAAAAAAGCTTTTATTTTGCTGTCCATTTTTTTGTGTGTAAGGAGGAATAAAAAATGAAGACAAATTTATCAAATTTAATGAACATTGTTTCAGATTTAGAAAAGGATTTTTCAAATTGTGGATATGACTTAAAGGAATATTCATATAGTACCACAATCAAGGAACTAGATGGTACTGAAAATGTAATTGAAGATTACAAGGAAGATTTTAAACAGCATTTTGATGAATATAAAAAAATGCAAATGAAAATTACAAAGCTCAAAGCTACAATTTATGAAAAAAATAATTCTTTTAAATTATCAGATGGAAGAACAATACAAGAAGCTATAGTAGATAATGCTAATCTTAGAAAAATGAAGCAAATATATAGCTATTTAATTTCACAAAGAAGTACTAAAAAAAGAATTACAGAAGTAAATAATTCATATTTTGAGTGTAAAACAATTAATTACGACTTACAAAATATGAAAGAAGAATATAACAATTTAGAAAAGAAAATACAAGATACAGATTTTGAAATATCTAAACTTAACTCTATCGAATTTGATATAGAGTTATAGCATTTTGGTGCTTACAAAGTTATCTAGTAAGGTAAATGAGCAGAAACTAACAGCCAAACCCTATCCTTTTTTATATAATACACATAAAAAGCTAAGAGAAAAGTATATCCATTAAGGAGCTTTTCAAAGTTACTATTTATAAATTAGTTTTTTGTTATAGGTTACAATTTATAGTTTTATACTTTATTTAAATTGAAAATTATTAAAAGATTATATAATATTCATATATATTAAAAAAGGATAGGAGAAAAGGAGTCTAAAAGTTTTTTAGACTCCTTTTCATTATAAATATTTTTTTAAATCATCTATATTTTTTTGTTGTAATCTTACAAAATCTTGTAATAAGTTTTGAATTTGTTTGTCTTCAAACTGCATATTGTTTAATAATTTTATACCTTTTACAACACCCATATCATTTCCTTGAATTAAAATTTCAGCTATTTTAGAAGAACTAGTATCAGTTAAAGTATTAAGTTGTATTCCCATCCAAGACATAGCTTTTTGCATGGTAGATACGCTTTCAGAATGAGCATTGTCTTGTTTTAGTAACTCTTTAGACCTATCATATATATTTTTATAGCTTTCTTTTTCTGTATTAAGCAGACTTTTCAAATTTGAATCTTCTACTTTTTCAATTGTATAATTTAGACCATCTATTCCTGTTTGTGCTCCTTTATTAATTTCTTTTAAGATTTCAATTTCTTTCATTTTTATCACCTGTAAATATTATTTCTTTTTTTATTGTTTATATTCATAAAATTAAGTAAAAAATAATATTATATATAGTTAATAATTTCACAAAATTTTCATTATAATTTATTGACTAATAAATAAGATAGTATTATAATGCATAGTATGCTATATAGTTAACTATGAATCGAGGTGGTTTAATGAGTGAGATAGAAATAGGTCGTATGATAAAAATAATAAGTAACTATATGGACAAAGATTGTAATAATGATTTGTCAGAAATAAATATGACAAGATCACAAATGGGAACATTAATATATTTAAAGAAATGTAAAGAAAGAAATATAGAAGTAAATCAAGTGGATATAGAAAAAGAATTTGAATTAAAAAATCCTACAGTAACAGGTCTTTTAAATAGATTAGAAGATAAAGGGTATATTAATCGTGTCTCTAGTAATAAAGATAAAAGGTACAAAAAAATAGAACTTACAGCTTCGGGTGTGGAAATTGTGGATAACGGGAAAGCAAAAGCTGAAAAATTAGAGGAAAAATTAGTTAGCAATTTATCTACATCTGAAAAGAATGAATTAAAAAAGTTATTAATTAAAATTATTGAAAATAAATAGAAGGGAGAAAAAATGTTAAAAACGTTAAGTAAATCAGTAAGAGAATATAAACTACCTGCTTTTCTTACACCAGTTTTTGTTGCATTAGAAGTAGTAATGGAAGTTTTTATTCCACTATTAATGGCAAAATTAATAGATGATGGTGTATATTTAGGTCAAATGAATTTGGCTTTAAAAATAGGGATTGAGTTAATAGGTGCTGCTATTTTATCTCTTATATTTGGATGCTTATCTGGTGTATTTGCATCAAAGGCCTCAGCAGGTTTTGCTAAAAATTTAAGAAAAGATTTGTATTATAAAGTGCAAGATTTTTCATTTTCTAATATAGACAAATTTTCAACAGCAAGTTTAGTTACAAGACTTACAACAGATGTAACTAATGTACAACAAGCATTTCAAATGATAACAAGAATAACAGTTAGAGCACCACTTATGCTTGTTATTTCTGTAATTATGGCAATAAATATAAATCCTAAGTTATCGTTAGTATTGCTTACAATTTTACCAATTATTGCAGTAGCATTATTACTTATTTTTAAATATGTACATCCAATGATGGAAGCTATATTTAAAAAATATGATAATCTAAATGCAGTTGTTGAAGAAAATGTTCAAGGAATAAGAGTAGTTAAGTCTTTTGTAACAGAAGATAAAGAAAAAAACAAATTTGGAAAAGTTTCCAAAGATATATATAATTCATTTTGTAAAGTAGAGAAAATAATGGCATTAACTTCACCAATTATGCAATCTGCTACATACTTATGTATAATATTAATTTCATGGATTGGTGCACAAATAATTGTAAATACTAATATGACAGCACTTACTACAGGTGAGCTTATGACATTTATTACATATGCTATTCAAATATTATCTAGTTTAATGATGATTTCAATGATAGTAGTAATGTTAACTATGGCAAAAGCATCTGCAGATAGAATATATGAAGTTTTAATAGAAGAACCTAGTATTAAAAATAAGAAAAATGCTATAAAAGAAGTAAAAAATGGAGATATAGAATTTGAAAATGTGTCATTTAGCTATGTAGGAGAAAAAGATAGTGAATGTTTATCTAATATAAATATAAAAATAAAAAGCGGAGAAACAATAGGTATAATAGGTGGAACTGGTAGTGGTAAATCTACACTTGTAAACCTTATTCCTAGGTTATATGATGCAACAGAAGGAACAGTAAAAGTCGGAGATATAGATGTAAGAGATTACGATATGAAATCTTTACGTGATGAAGTAGCTAATGTATTGCAGAAAAATGTATTATTTTCTGGAACAATAAAAGATAATATAAAATGGGGAGATGCAAATGCTACAGATGAAGAAGTAGAACGTGTATGTAAACTTGCACAAGCAGATGAATTTATTCAAGGATTTCCAGATAAATATGATACATATATAGAACAAGGTGGAACAAATGTATCTGGTGGTCAAAAACAGAGACTTTGTATTGCTAGAGCATTACTTAAAAAACCAAAAATATTAATATTAGATGATTCAACTAGTGCAGTTGATACAAAAACAGATAGCTTAATTAGAAAAGCATTTAGAGAAGAAATACCAGATACAACAAAAATAATAATTGCTCAAAGAATATCATCTGTACAAGATGCTGATAGGATAATTGTAATAGATGATGGAAAAATAAATGGATTTGGTACACATGATGAATTATTAAAATCAAATGAAATATATAAAGAAGTTTATGAGTCTCAAGTGAAAGGAAGTGATACAGATGCCTAGAGGAGAAATGCCAAGAGGAAGAGGAGCTGCAATGATGCGTGGACCAAGAGGAAAAATAAATAAAGGTACTTTTCCTAGAGTAATAAAATACATCACTAAAAATCACAAAAAAGAACTTGCTTTAGTAATAGTTTGTATTATAATTAGTTCACTTGCAAACGTGCTTGGAACATTATTTTTAAGAACTTTGATAGATGATTATATAACACCATTATTAGGAGTAGAAAATCCAGTATTTACAGGGTTATTAAAAGCTATAGGAATGATGGCTTGTATATATGTAGTTGGTGTATTAAGTACATATATATATCAAAGAGTAATGGCTATTGTATCACAAGGTGTTTTAAGAGATATACGTGATGATATGTTCGATAAAATGGAAGAATTACCAATACGTTATTTTGACACTCATACTCATGGAGATATAATGAGTCATTATACAAATGATACTGATACATTAAGACAAATGATATCACAGTCAATACCTAACTTTTTATCTTCTAGTATGTCAATATTGTCTACATTTTTCTCTATGTTATACTTAAGTCCAATACTTACAATATTTGTAATAATATTTACAGGATTAGTAATGCTATGTTCTAGTACACTTATAAGAATAAGTTCAAAATACTTCGTATCACAGCAAAAATCTCTTGCTACAGTTAATGGATATGTAGAAGAAATGATAAGCGGACAAAAAGTAATAAAAGTATTTACACATGAGGAAATAGCTAAACGTGATTTTAATAAAATTAATGAACAATTATTTACAGATATGTTTACTGCTAATAAATTTGCAAATATTTTAATGCCAGTTGCTGGTAACTTAGGAAATTTAGAGTATGTACTTGTAGCACTTGTTGGTACATTATTTGCAATTAATGGTATTGGTGGTTTAACAATAGGTACAATAGTATCATTTCTAAATTTAACTAAAGGATTTAATATGCCAATACAACAAGTATCAAATCAGTTAAATGCAGTTATTATGGCTTTAGCAGGAGCAAGTCGTATATTTGAAATGATGGATGAAAAACCAGAAACAGACGAAGGATATGTAACTTTAGTAAATGCTAAAAAAGAAGGCTCAAATTTAGTTGAATGCAAAGAAAAAACAGGTATTTGGGCATGGAAACATCTTCACCATGATGGAAGATTAGAGTATGTAGAAGTAAAGGGATATATTGAAATGCATGATGTAGATTTTGGATATGAACCAGATAAAACAGTATTACACAATGTATCATTATATGCAAAACCTGGTCAAAAAATAGCATTTGTTGGTGCTACTGGTGCAGGTAAAACAACAATTACAAATCTAATTAATAGATTTTATGATATAGAAGATGGAAAAATTAGATATGATGGAATTAATATAAACAAAATCAAAAA
>CANRJN010000049.1 GCA_947630945.1 uncultured Bacilli bacterium
ACAAATGCCGGTAGATGTGAGTGAGAATAACAATATGGCATTTAAATAGTTCATCAGTAAAATTGTTCATAAGAGATTAAAATTTTTTAAATTAATATTAATCATTTGACAAAATATTATCAAAATATTATATTGTTTATAGAGGTAATGTTATGAGAAGATTATACATTGATTTTGATGGTGTTGTTATGGATACAATACCTACATTATATAAAGATTTAGAGAATAAAGGTATTTCATTAGATGCTGATGAGGCTACTCGTTCTGCTTTCTTTGCAGAGTATGATTTTAGTCAAGTTATTAAAGATAAATTTATTTTAAATGATTCAATTAATTGTATTAATAAATTAATTAAAAGTAAAAGATTTGAAATAAGTTTTTTATCACACATTAATTCATTAAGAGAAGGTACTGTAAAAATTAGATATTTAAGAAGACATTTTAAAAATATAACAATTATTCTTGTTCCAAGAGGAGTATCTAAAACTAAAATGGTTCATAGTAAAGATGCAATATTAGTTGATGATTTTAGTGGTAACTTAAGAGAATGGAATGAAACAGGTGGTATAGCAGTAAGATTTTCTAAGAATCTAGAATCAAAAGGATATAAAGTAATTGATAGATTAGATAAACTTTTGGATATGTTTGATAAAAATGGAGATGAAATATGTTAAATATAATTTGTATTAAAACAGGAATGTTACAAGAAAACTGTTATATTGTACATAAAAACTCAAAAGCAATTATAATAGACCCTGGAAGTGAAGCAGAAAAAATAATAAATGAAATAGAAAAAAATAAATTAGAAGTGGTTAAAATATTAATTACACATTATCATTTTGATCATATTGGAGCACTTAATGATATAGATGAAAAATATGATGTTGGTGTAATTGATTATAAAAATAGTGGAAAAATTAAATTATATGATTTAGAATTTAAAATAATAAAGAATTATGGCCATACACTTGATAGCGTTTCGTTTTATTTTGAAGAAGAAAAAATAATGTTTAGTGGAGACTTTATATTTAAAGAAACTGTTGGAAAATGCGATATTGAAAATGCAGAAATAATGCTAAAAAGTCTTAAAGCTTTTATGAACTTACCTGATGATATAAAAATTTATCCTGGTCATGGTGATGCTACAACTACTGGTGATGAATTTGAAAATAATATATATTTAAGAGGATTTTAATGTTAGCAAGTGTTATTATTGAATATTCAGTAAAATCACTAAATAAAGTATTTGATTATATAATACCTAATGATATTAAAGATATTATTAAAGTAGGTCATAAAGTAATTGTTCCTTTTGCTTCAAAAGAAGTAGAGGGTTTTGTTTTAAATATACATAATAATAAAGATAATAATATAGAATACAGAAGTATTATTAAAGTGCAAGATAGTGATTTTTATCTAAATAGTGAATTACTCGAATTAGGAAAATATATGAGTAATTCTTTGTTATGTAATTTAATAAGTTGTTATCAAGTTATGCTTCCAAAAGCACTAAAAGCATCTATTAAAACTAATATAAATAAAAAATATGAAACAAAAGTATCATTAAATAAAAACATAGATATTTCAAAATATATAGAAGAACATAAAAGAAGAGTAAAAGAAATAGAAATAATTAACTTATTAAAAAATAATGAAATATTAAAAAAAGAAATTGCTTGTGAATCATTAAATAATTTAATTAAAAATAATATTGTTATAGAAAATAAATATGAAATTAATAGAGAAGTATTAATAGAAACAGAAAAAGAAAAAAATATTAAATTAACAATAGAGCAAGAAGAAGCAGTAAATGAAATACTTAATAGTAAAGATTATAAATTTTTATTATATGGTGTTACAGGAAGTGGTAAAACAGAAGTATACATAGAACTTATAAGAAGATGTTTAAAAGAAAATAAAACAGCAATAGTATTAGTACCAGAAATATCACTAACACCACAAATTGTATCAAGATTTAAAAGTGTTTTTGGTAATTTAGTAGCAGTATTCCATAGTTCTCTTAGTGAAGGCGAAAAATATGATGAATATAGAAGAATAATGAAAGGTGAAGTATCTCTTGTAGTAGGTGCTAGAAGCGCAATATTTTCACCACTTAAAAATTTAGGATTAATAATAGTTGATGAATGTCAAAGTCAAACTTATAAGCAAGAAAATACTCCTAAATATAATGCTATTGATATTGCATATAAAAGATGTGAATATAATAATGCAAAAGTTGTTCTTGGAAGTGCAACACCTGCACTAGAAGAATATGCAAGAGGTAAAAAAGGAGTACTACATTTAGTAGAATTAACTAAAAGAATAAGTGGTAAACTTCCTAATATTGAACTTGTTGATATGGAAATAGAAGCAAAAAAGCATAACTACATTATTAGTGAAAAATTAGATACAGAAATAAAAAAATCATTATCTAAAAATGAACAAGTTATATTATTATTAAATAGACGAGGATACTCAACATTCTTATCTTGTACTAATTGTGGTTATGTATATAAATGTCCAAATTGTGATATATCATTAATTTATCATAAGAGTAGTAATACATATTCATGTCATTATTGTGGATATAGGTGTGAAAAAAGTAATATTTGTCCAAATTGCCATGAAGAAGCAATTAAAGACTTAGGACTTGGTACTGAAAAATTAGAAAGTTTAATTGAAAAAAAATATAATACAAAAGTACTTAGAATGGATGCAGATACTACGAGTACTAAAAATGCTCATCAAAAATTAATAAAAGAATTTAGTAGTGGAAACTATAATATTCTTGTAGGTACACAAATGATATCAAAAGGATTAAACTTCGAAAATGTTAGTTTAGTTGGAATAATTAATCCTGATGCAAGTTTGTCTATTCCTAATTTTAGAAGTGCTGAGAGGACTTATGAACTTTTAAGTCAAACAGCAGGTAGAGTTGGAAGATTTGATTTAGATGGTAAAGTAATTATACAAACATATAATAAAGATAATTATGTTTATAATGCAGTTTTAAAAAATGATTTTAATACTTTCTTTAATTATGAAATGAATATTCGTAAAAAATTAAAATATCCACCATATTACTATATTTGTAGTATTTTAATAACGAGTAGTAATTTTAATACTTCTGGTAGTGCCGCAAATAAGATTAAAAAATTTTTAGATAATAATTTAAATCAAGATTATATAGTAATTGGACCTTCTGTATCTAGTATAGTTAAACTTAAAAATAAATATAGATTTAATATTATGATAAAATATAAAACAAAAGATAATTTGTATAAAGTTTTAAATGAACTTAATAATATAACTATAAAAGATGTAAATATTGATATAAATGTAAATATTTAATATAATTTTAGGTGGTGAATAATAATGAAAGATAAAAGAGTAGTGTTTATGGGAACACCAGAGTTTAGTATTCCGGTATTAGAAATGTTAATAGAAAAGACTAATGTTGTTTTAGTAGTGACACAAAAAGACGCGTACGTAGGAAGAAAACATGAACTTAAAATGTCACCTATTAAAGAAATAGCATTAAAAAATAATATTGAAGTATTTACTCCAACTAAAATAAGAGAAGATTATGATAGAATATTAGAGGTTAAACCAGATATTATTATAACTTGTGCATATGGTCAAATAATTCCTAAAATATTACTTGATACTCCAAAATATAAAGCAATTAATGTTCATGCATCACTTCTTCCTAAATTAAGAGGTGGAAGCCCATTACATAAATGTTTAATTGATGGATATCAAAAAACCGGTATTACTATTATGTATATGGCAGAAGGTATGGATGATGGAGATATAATTAAACAAAAAAGTATTAAAATAGAAGATAGTGATAATGTAGGGACTATTCATGATAAATTAAGTATTATGGGAAGAGATTTATTATTAGAAACATTACCAAGTATATTTAATAATACTAATGATAGAATAAAACAAAATGAAAATGAAGTTACTTTTGCATATAATATAAAACATGAAGATGAAAAATTAGATTTTAATAAGACTGCAAGAGAAGTATTCAATCAAATAAGAGGAATGTATCCTTTTCCAATTAGTTATATGACACTAAATGATGAAATAATAAAAGTATGTGAAAGTAAAATTGGTGAAAAAACAAATGGAGAAGTTGGTACTATTAGCAGTATTTATAAAGATGGTATTGGAATAAAATGTAGTGATAAAGAAATAATAATTACTAAAATAAAACCAAGTGGTAAAAAGGAAATGCTTGTAAAAGATTATTTAAATGGAAAAAAGAATGTTAATTTAATAGGGGTTAAAGTATGTTAGAAGATTTAAAAAAAACAAAAAAGTTTTTAAAAGATAATAAAAAAATAATTTATATAATTTTAATTTTACTAATACTAATTTTTGCAATTTTTGCATCTCCTGTTAAATTTAATAAAAAAGTGTATCATACTGTAAATAAAGATAAAATTGTAGAATTATTTAATAAAATTAATGATAATTATAGTCTTACTATTGAAGAAAATATAAATGGTGAATTAAAAAAATTAGAGTATTCTCGTGATTCAAAAGTTATACTTTATGAAGGAGATTTAATCGATAAAGATGGTTATTTACTTTATGAAAATAGATTATATTCTCTAAACTCTAAAACTGAAAAATTAACTAAGGAGAAAAATATACCTAGTTTTATAAATGATAGATTATATGATTTAAATTTAATTAAAAAAATAATTCCATATTGTGAATTTGAATATGTAAATGAAGTAAAAGCAAATTGTAAAATTAATTTAAGTAGTTATATAAATGAATACAATAATTTATATAATGAAAATATAGAAGTATTAGAAGATGAAAAACTTAATTTTGAAATAATTCATTATAGTAATAGAATAGGTAAAATAAATGTAGATTATAAATCCATTAATAAACTTATAAATAATAATGATAATGATGTATTTTATGGAATTAAAATATATAATATTGATTCTAATAATCATGATATTATATTAGAACATTATAAAGATGTAATTGCTAAATAAATCTAATTTTGTCGATTCTAATGAAATAACTTTTAATATGTATTATTATTTACTCATGGAGGTGTTATAGTAAAAGATATTAATAGTTGTTTTAAGGAATTATATGAAGAAGTAAATTTATGTATTTTAAATTATGAGAGTGGACTATAAATTTACTCTTTAAAATTAAAGCCTATTATGGCTTTTTTTAATAAAATAAAAAACACATAGTGTTTTTAAAATAAATTTCATTATAATTAATTACTTTTATTTATCCAAGTCTTCAAATAATTTCTTTGTATTATCATACCATTTATAATTTTGAGGTTTTTTTGCCATACTTTTTGCTTCTTTTAATGATTCTAATAATTCTTTACTTGGAGTGTGCTCTCTAATTTCAAATGGTATTGCTTGTTCTCTTACACTTTGAGATAAAAATACATTAATAGCGCTACTCATATTTAAACCTAATCTTTTAAATAATTCATCTGCTTCTTTTTTTAACTTACTATCAACTCTAATATTTAAATTAGTTGAACTAGATATATTTTCCATTTTTATCCTCCTTTATTTCTATAATTATATAAAATGTATGTACAAATGTCAATACAATGTCATTATATTGCCTATAATATTATATGCAAAATAATAATTTTTAATTTAAAATTATCATTTTTTTAACTAATTTGACAAAATCATATAAATGTAATAAAATTATCGTGGAAGAGAGGCTAAAAAAGATGTATGAAGATAAACGAATTTTAACTGCTAGGGAGATACTAGAAAAAGACTTTAAAGTTGATGCAAGAGGGTATAGACCACAAGAAGTAGATCAATTTCTAGATATGGTTATTAAGGATTATGTTACTAGTGAAAATAATGAAAAGAAATTAATAAATGAAATAAGAGCACTAGAAAATGATAATGCTAAATTACAAGCAGAAATTAGAAAACTTAAAGCATCTTTGGATATAGCAGGCTCTAATAAAGGAATTACTAATGTTGATTTATTAAAACGTATTAGTGATTTAGAAAAAGTAGTATATGGAGAAGAATAATTCTTTAGACAAACGCTGCATATAATAATGTAGAGGAAAGTCCATGCTCACTCATTCTGGAATGAATGGTAATGTTCGTGCTAAGGGAAAAAATAACCTTAGGTAATATAGAAATATATTAACGGCTTCGAAATAATCAAGACCTGATTAAAGTAGATATAAAAGTGCCATAGAGACGATAATTATTAGGAATAATAATGGTGGAACGTGGTAAACCCCGCGAGTGAGAAACCTAAATTTGGTAAGGGAACTCTTACGAATGAATAATAAAGGAGTAAGGGAAAAAGAAATTTTTAGATAAATGTTTGTCACCCATATGGGTACAGAACATGGCTTATTAAGAATTATTATTATAGGAGAAACATGAAAGAAATAGGAGAAAGTTTTAGAGAAGCAAGAGAAACTATTGGTATTTCTAAAAGTGAAGTTATTAAAGACTTGAATATTACAGAAAGCCAACTTGATAATTTAGAAGATGGAAATATAAATGCTTTTAAAGATATCTTTTTTTTAAAAGAAACAATAAAAAAATATTCAAAATATTTAAATCTAGATGAGGATGACATAATGGATAAATTTAATGACTTTATGTTTGGATATACATCTAGAATACCAATTGAAGATATATTAGAACAAACAAGAGAAATAAATGTATTAGAAAAACAAAATGAAGTTAATAGAGTAGCATCACCATATACTAAAAAAAGCAAAAAAAATAATAATTTAAAATATATTCTAATTTATTTATTTTCTGTAATAGTTTTAATTATACTTGTTATACTTATTGTTAAATTCATAACAGATAAACAAATAGAAAAGAAACAACTTATTAATAATTATGAAATAGTTGATAAATTATAAGAATAATTTTATTATGAGAGGAAGTATATTATATGAATGTACCAAATAGAATAACAATATGTAGAATTGTTTTAGCAATAATATTGCTTATTTTAATGACATTTCCATTAAATAGAATTGGATTTAATTTTCCAGAAATAATGATTAATCAAGAATTCATAATAGATAGTAAATATTTAATATGTGGTGTTATATTTTTAATAGCATCACTAACTGATTTCTTAGATGGATATTTAGCAAGAAAATATAATTTAGTTACTGATTTTGGAAAAGTTACTGATGCTATTGCAGATAAAATACTTGTAAATGGAGTATTAGTAGTTCTTGCGTGTGAAGGTTTTATTAGTGTTATTATTCCTGTTGTAATTATTTCAAGAGATATATTTGTAGATTCTATTAAAATGATAGCAGGTCAGAAAAATGAAGTAGTTGCAGCATCAAAAACAGGTAAAGCAAAAACAGTATTTATGTTAGTTGGAATAACTTTATTATTATTTTACAATTTACCATTTTCATTATTTGGAATTAAACCTGCAAGAGTATTAATTATGATAGCAACTGTATTATCAATACTTAGTGCTATACAATATTATACAAAGAATAAAAAATATTTAACTAAATAGTAAATTATTAAAATTTGCTATTTTTTTATTTTGAATATGTTTTTTAAGTATAAAATTTAATTTTAGAATATATATTTTTACTTAAAATTTTCTTTTAAAAAGGGTATTTTATTAATAATTTAATTTTTAACAAACAAAAGTTTGTAAAAAGTTATTGACAAAGAAATTTTTTTAGTTTAAAATTAAAAATGTTAGAAGGAGAATTACTTATGAAAAAAGAAAAAGATAAAACTTTGGATCAAGTTCTTGCTGATATTGAAAAACAATTTGGTAAGGGCGCTATCATGAAATTAGGAGAAAAAGGAGTTAAAAATATAGATGTAGTATCAAGTGGTTCAATAGCACTTGATCAAGCACTTGGTGTAGGTGGTTATCCAAAAGGAAGAATTATTGAAATATTTGGTCCTGAATCAAGTGGTAAAACAACCCTAGCATTACATGCAATTGCAGAAGTACAAAAGACAGGTGGAAGAGCAGCATTTATTGATGCAGAACATGCCCTAGATCCTGTATATGCTAAAAAATTAGGAGTAGATACTGATGAACTTTTACTAAGTCAACCAGATACAGGAGAGCAAGCACTTGAAATAGTAGAGGCACTAGTTAGAAGTGAAGCCATGAGTATAATAGTTATTGATTCCGTAGCAGCATTAGTACCACAAGCAGAAATTGAAGGGGAAATGGGAGACTCTCATGTTGGACTTCAAGCAAGACTTATGAGTCAAGCATTAAGAAAATTAAGTGGAATTATTAATAAAACAAATACAATATGTATATTCATTAATCAATTAAGAGAAAAAGTTGGAATTATGTTTGGTAATCCTGAAACTACACCAGGAGGAAGAGCATTAAAATTTTATTCAACAGTTAGATTAGATGTTAGACGTGGAGAACAAATTAAAGTTAATGGAGATGTTCTTGGAAATAAAACAATTGTAAAAGTAGTTAAAAATAAAGTTGCTCCACCATTTAAAACTGCTGAACTTGAAATAATGTATGGAGAGGGTATTTCTAAACCAGGAGAAGTTATTGATATCGCAGCAAATTTAGGAATAATTGATAAAAGTGGTGCATGGTTTAGTTATAAAGGTGAAAAGATAGGTCAAGGAAAAGAAAATGTAAAACTTGTATTTAAAAATAATCCTGCATTATATAAAGAAATAGAGGATAAAGTTAGAAACGATTTATTTATAGATAATACAAAAGAAGAAAGTAAAAAAGAATCAAAAGAAGATAATAAATAAAAAATATGTCAAAATTTAAATTAAAAATTTTGACTTTTTTATATAAAAAAACATAAATATTTGATACAATAAATAGGGTGAAGAATAAATGGTTGTCAAAAAGTTTAATTATGTAAAATTTATTTCTGTTATAGTTGGGCTAGTTGCAATATTAACAATTATTATAGTTGGAATTGTATCTTTAATAAAGCATGTAAACTATAC
The DNA here is from genome assembly GCA_947630945.1 of uncultured Bacilli bacterium. GTDB lineage: Bacteria > Bacillota_I > Bacilli_A > RF39 > UBA660 > CAG-1000. Next base: position 8,997 of record CANRJN010000049.1, read on the forward strand.
TAAAACATATGATTATAAATTAGAAAATATAGGTTATAATGAAAGTGAAATTAAAATAATTAAAAATAAATTAAAAGATGAATATATAGACAAAATAATTTCACAAAAGTATAATAGTGAATTACCTAAATTATTAGAAGAAAAATATTTTATATTTGATAATATGGATAAATATATTGAATATAAGAGTGAGCATGATGATACTAGTTACACTGAGGTTGTATCTATTATAAATTGTGAAGCAAATATTGATTGGTTAGATGAAGAAAAACAAACAGATACATCTAAAAATGAATTAATGCTTGTAAATAGAATTTATGGTTTAAGTAAAGATTATGAACCAGATGATATAATAGATATACCATCACAATATGCTTATAGTGGTAAAAAAATAAGTGAAAGTATAATGGAAAATATTATAGAATTAATATCTGCTGGAAAAGAAGCAGGATATACATTTGTAGTATCAGATGGATATAGATCTTATAGTGAACAAGAAGAAATGTATAATAGTTATGTTAAAAGTTATGGACAAAGTGAAGCAGATGAAATAGTGGCTCGTCCAGGACATTCAGAATATCAAACAGGTTTATCTTTTGATTTAATGCCTTACAATAAAGTATTTGAAGATTCTAAATTAAGTGAGGAATATTTATGGTTAAAAGATAATGCATATAAATATGGATTTATATTTAGATATGAAGAAGGAAAAGAAAATTTAACAGGATTTAGAGCATCAACATGGAGACTTAGATATGTAGGTGAGAGTGCATCAACACTTATATATAACGAAAATATAACATTTGAAGAATATTATGCTTATTTTGTTAAATAATATATAAAGGAGTATGTTTTTAGTCAAAAATTAAGAAAAATAATAATTTTACTTGACTTAATGCATAATATTATCTTGAGTTTTGCAGTTAAAATGAGCAAAGCCTTATAATTACTAGGTTTGCTCATTTTTTTCATCTTGTGTAATATTTAATATTTCAAAATTTTTTTAATTTTTTCTCTTTTCATATTTTTCTTAAAATCATTGATTTTGAAAACATCATTTAATTTTTGTATATTTAGATTATATCCAAATAATTTATAAATATTTTCTGTTCTAAGGAATGCATTAAAGCCTTTCATACTTTCTATCAATTTTGGTATTGGTATTTCTTTATTAGTTTTATGTTCAAGTAATCTTAATATATATAATGCTATAAAACA
>CANRJN010000050.1 GCA_947630945.1 uncultured Bacilli bacterium
CAAAAGCACAGGTAAATGAAATAAAAACAGATAATATAATAATAAAACCAAATGTATACTCATGGAGGAATTCAACAATATATAATTTCTTTATGAATGCATACAACTTTAATAGAAATCTTGATAGTCATATGATGAAAAATACAGAATGGGGAGCAGTAGCATACTTATCACATTCAAAATATGGAATAAAAGATGAGGTAAGAATAAATAATAATAGTAATTATTTAACAGGATATGTAGTAGACCAAGAAAATGCCACTTTAAGTGGAACAAACAATTCAAAATGGAATACAACAACTGGACACCTAGCAAGTACAACTGGAAATATAACAGGTATATATGACATGAGTGGTGGTGCTTGGGAATATATGGCCTCATATAGAGATGAAAGTGATTTAACCAAAAGTGAAATGGACACTATAATTACTAATGAAACATATAAAAAATATTTAGATAAATATTCAAAATCAATTACATCAAATACTTCATATAACTATAGAATTCTAGGAGATGCAACAGGAGAACTCGGACCATTTTGGAGTAATGGTTATGATCAAAGTACATGGTATGCCGACTACGCAAGATTTAGTGATCCTACTTACCCTTGGTTTTATCGAGGTGGCCACTACAGTTATACCACTCCTGCTGGTCAATTCGGATTTCTTAGAACCAATGGTATTGCTGAATCCGCTGGCAGTGCTCGTTTGGTTCTTACTCCTTGATTTTTCTTTTTTCAACTTAAACAGGACAATTCATTTAAAATGGCTTGTTAAGAGTGTTTAAGTAATATTATAAAATTAAATCACATTAACATTAATTATGAATTTAACTTATTTTATTATTAATTATACATTATTATTTTTAATGAATTCTCTGAGCATTTTAATTAATGCTCTTTTTTCTATTCTAGATACATAACTTCTAGAAATATGTAATAATTTTGCTATTTCTTTTTGTGTTTTTTCTTTTTCATTTAAAAGTCCATATCTCATTTTTATAATTTTAAGTTCTCTTTCATTTAATACATTTAAATATTTAGATAAATGCTTAATATCATCTCTTAATTCAACATTATTTTCTACACTTTCAGTATTTTCTTCTAAAACATCAATAAGTGTAATATCTCCTCCATCTTTATCATGAGCAATTACATCATTTAAACTTAAATTATTATTGTATTTTTTGTTACTTCTAAAATACATAAGAATTTCATTTTCAGCGCATTTAGCAGCATAAGTAGTAAGTTTAACACCTTTATCCTTATTATAAGAATCAATTCCTTTAATAAGCCCAATTGTACCAATACTAATTAAATCATCAGATGATGTATTTTTACTTTCATATTTTTTTACAATATGAGCAACTAATCTTAAATTATGCTCAATTAATTTATTTCTAGCATCTCTACTACCATTTAAATATTCTTTTATATAATATTCTTCTTCCTCAGGAGAAAGAGGTTCTTCAAATACATTTAATGAATAACTTGTAGTAAATAACATCATATTTTTTAAATAATTTTTAATTTTATTAAATAATTCTTTCATAATAAATTATACTTTTTTAAAAAACTCATTATTACAAAATAAAAGAAACTTAAATGTTTCTTATTTTAATTTTAATTCTAAATTTTTATCATTATAAATCATTAAATCTTCAATATTTGGATATTTATTTAATATATCATCATATTGTTTTTCTAATTCAATAAGTTTTTCTTTTAATGCTTTTAAATTTTCTTTATTATAAATAATTCCATTTCCTTTACTCTCTGATAATTTACTAATTTCTTTTAAATCTTCAATAATTAATTTAATATTTTTATATGGATATTTAGTTAATAGAGATAATACAGAAGGTGTAAGATGATACTTATCTTCATCACTAACTTTAAAATCATGTAGTGCACTATAAACTGCTAATAGAATTTCTAATTGAATAAGTACTGACAAACCAATACCTTTTATAAGTTCTCCTAAAGATGAATATTTATCTTCATAATCAATACTTTTAACTAATTTAACTACAGTATGTTCTGTTTCTTTTAAAGCCATATTATTTATAATATTATATTTATCTGGAGTCATATTATCAAAATCTAGAGTAGCATAATCTTCTATATTTCTTCCATCATATTCAAAATTATATTGATCAATTTGAATATTACCATCCATAAACTTTTCATCAGTTGGTATTTTATAATCCAAAACTACTACTTGATTTTCATTATAATCTGTATATTTATTTATAGAATCTGTATCAGGTAATAATGTATCATATACTTCAATTGTAGTATTGTGATATTTTGAATTATTTTTTAATACTTGTGAGCCTTTAATAATTCCAAATAAAGCAAATACTGCTATTATTTTACATAATGAATTAGTTATAATTGCTTTATTCATATTTTTTTTAATATATTTAATATCATCTTCATATATTGATTCTTTGTTTTTAGATTCTTTTAATTTTTCATATTTCTTTTTAGTTTTTAATAAATTATTTTTAGTTTCTTTTAATTCACTAAATACTTTTTCTTTATAATTATTTTCATTAAATGAAAGTAAATATACCATTTGTTCATCTATATTATTAAATGCTATAATTTCATTAAATCTTTTATAAATATCTGGGTTTTTAATATATTTTTCTATATCTTGGTTTACCAGTTCTAATAAATCATTATAAATATAATGATAATTTGATAATATTGATTTAAGTAAAGAAGAGGTACCTTCTTTTCTAAATTCAGTTTTTATTATTTCATAAATAGTTTTATATGCATCTTTTTCTTTTTCATAAGCATATCCAAGACTTTTTAAATTATTAAAATATCCTAAATCATTTTCAATTATATAAATTATTTGTTTTAATTTAAATTCAGATATATCATCATTTAATTCTTTTTTAATTAAATCTGTATCTTTAAATATACTAAAATATTTATTTATTTTTTCTGTTTCACTTTCAAGTGATGAAATATTTAAAAACGTTAAGTTTATTATTACATCACTAATTTCATTTGTAGAAGTGATATCATTAACTGATTTTTGTAAATCAAATAATTTGTTTTTTAAATCATTTGTATTATATCCATAACTCTCTATTTTCAATATTTTTTGATTGAGTTTATCAATTCTATTTTTCATTTCTAATATGATATTATAATATTTTTTATTTATATTTTCAAAATCTTCCATTAATACCACTCATTTCTGGATTATATTATACATTATTTTATAATTATTTCAATATAAAATAAGTGTTTTTTGCCTTATTTACTAGTGTTTATTTCTTTTTATATATTATATATAAAAAGAATAAGATTAAATAAAAAATGTAATAGTGTAAAGCGAACAATTTTATTAAATTTTTATTTTTTCTTTTAAATAAAGGGCAAATGTTTTTTAAAGTAACTTTTTTAAAAAAGTCAAGATGTAAAATTTTAATTTTTTTGAAAAAAATATATAAAAAAACATTTACAATTTTTTTATTTTGAGATAATATTTATTTAGGTTATGAAAATAATAACTAGTGAAAGGTGAGGTAGTATTATGGAAAGGGATTTTTTTAATGATATAGTTGTTGTTAAAAGAAGTGGTCAAAGGGTTAGTTTTAATCCTATTAAAGTTGCTATATCTGTAAAAAAGGGTTTTGATAGTGTATATGAAGAGTATGACGAAAAGAATGTTAACAAAGTAAAAGAGAAAGTACTTGATTATATAGAAAAAGAATATAAAGATAGAAAAACAATAGGTGTTGAAGATGTACAAGATGCAATAGAAGTAGTATTACAAAAAATGAAATATACAGAAGTATATGAATCATTTAAAGGTTATAGAGAAAGAAGAGCAGCATCAAGAGAAGCATTTGTAGTAAAACAACAACATAAATTTGTTAAAGCAATTGAATCACTTGGATTAAAATCAGCAACAGAAGAAAATGCAAAAAGAGAAAATGCAAATGTTGATGGAGATGGACCAATGGGAACTATGTTACATTTTGGTTCAACTGTATCAAAAGAATTTGCAAAGGCATATTTAATTGATAATAAATATGCTCGTGCTCATGATGAAGGTGCAATACATATTCATGATTTAGATTTCTGGGCTATGGGTACAACTACTTGTATGCAAATAGACTTAAATAAATTATTTAAATCAGGATTTTCAACAGGTCATGGATATCTAAGAACACCAAATAGTATAGCAAGTTATTCAGCACTAGCAGCAATTGCTATTCAAGCAAATCAAAATGAACAACATGGAGGACAAAGTATTCCAGCATTTGATTATTATATGGCACCAGGTGTACTTAAAACATTTAAAAAAGAATTTAAACAAACATTATATAATTTAATAGAGTTTGAAGGATTTAAAGAATTTGTTAATTTTGATAAAATTACAGAAATTATTGATAAACTTGAAAGTATAGAATTTGATATGAATATTTTTGATGAATATACAAGTAAAAGTGAAAAATTAAAGAGTATATTTGAATATGGATATAAACTTGCTATTAATAAGACTGATAGAAGTACATATCAAGCAATGGAAGCATTTATTCATAATTTAAATACAATGCATTCAAGAGCAGGGGCTCAAGTTCCATTTAGTTCTGTTAACTTTGGTACAGATACAAGTCCAGAAGGAAGAATGGTTATTAAAAATTATTTATTAGCAACTGATGCTGGGCTTGGACATGGAGAAACTCCAATATTCCCAATATCAATATTTAAAGTAAAAGAGGGAGTAAATTATAATAAAGAAGATCCAAGTTATGATTTATTTAGACTTGCTTGTCGTGTATCAGCTAAAAGATTATTTCCAAATTTCTCATTCTTAGATTCATCATTTAATAAACCATATTTAGTAAAGGATGACTTTAATACTGAGGTTTGTTATATGGGATGTAGAACAAGAGTTATTGGAAATGTATGTGGACCAGAAGTTACACCAGGTCGTGGAAATTTAAGTTTCACATCTATAAATTTACCTAGAATAGGACTTAAACATGGAATCGCGTTAGGTGAAAGAACAAAAGCAGATATGAAAGGCTTTTACGCTGAACTTGATGAAATGATGGATTTAGTTAAAGGACAATTACTTCAAAGATTTGAATGTCAATGTTCTAAATCTATAAATAACTTTAAATTCTTACTTGGTTCTCATGTTTGGTTAAATAGTGAAAAGTTAGATAGTCATTCTAAACTTAGAACAGTACTTAAACATGGTACATTATCAATAGGATTTATAGGACTTGCTGAAACATTAAAAGCATTAATTGGAGAACATCATGGAGAAAGTGATAAAGCACAAAAATTAGGACTTGAAATCATTAAACATATGAGAGAAAAATGTGATGATTATTCAAAAGAATATAATTTGAATTTCACATTACTAGCAACACCAGCAGAAGGTTTATCTGGAAGATTTGTAGGAATTGATAGATCAATATATGGAAAAATTAAAGGAATAACTGATAGAGAATACTATACAAATTCATTCCATGTTCCAGTTTATTATAAAACAACTGTTAAACATAAGATTGAAATTGAAGGTAAATATCACAAATTCACAAATGCAGGACATATTTCTTATATAGAACTTGATGGAGATACAGTAAATAATATAGATGCATTTGAATCAGTTGTAAGAATAATGCATGATAATGATATAGGATATGGCGCTATTAACCATCCTGTTGATAGAGATCCTGTATGTGGATATGTAGGAGTTATTAAAGATGTTTGTCCTAGATGTGGAAGACATGAAGGCGAAGGCGTAGAAATGGAAAAAGTTAATTGTTACGACTGCTGTGGTCGTTAATAATAGAAAAGGAAAGAGGTAATAAAAAATGAAAAATGAAAAAGCAAAAAAAACAGTGGGTGAAGGTGTAAAATTCGAAAGAATTAGAAGAATCACAGGATATTTAGTTGGTACACTTGATAGATTTAATAATGCTAAGAGAAGCGAAGTAGAAGATAGAGTTACTCATGGAATCAAAGAAAACTAGTGAAATTCGTTTAGCAGCAGATTTACAAACTGATAGTATTGTAGATGGACCAGGTTTAAGAGCAGTTTTATGGACACAAGGATGTGCTCATAACTGTAAAGGATGTCAAAATCCTCAAACACATGATTTTAATGGTGGAGGACTTGTTCCAATTGATATGGTACTAGAAGCAATTGATGAATTAGAATATCAAACAGGTCTTACTTTTAGTGGAGGAGATCCTATGTATCAACCAGAGGCTTGCAATATAATAGCAGAATATGCCAAAAATAAAGGTTTAAATATTTGGGTATATACAGGTTTTACTTATGAAGAATTAATGGAATTATCTAAAAGTAAACCAATATATTTAGAATTTTTAAAGAATATTGATGTTCTAGTTGATGGAAGATTCATTTTAGAAGAAAGAGATTTGTCACTATTATTTAGAGGATCTAGAAATCAAAGACTCATAGATGTTCAAAAATCTCTTGAAAGTGGTAAAGTTACTTTGGTAAATGAAACAAACCCTGATACAGTAGAAGAAAAATTCTTTAAGCATGCACCAATGTATATATAAGATGTCTTAGGACATCTTTTCTTTTACTTGAAGTTTATTTATTATTTTGCTAAAATACATTTATGAAAAGAGGGGATGCATATGTTTATAGATGAAGTTAACCTTAAATTAATAGCAGGTAAAGGTGGAGACGGGTGTACATCTTTTTTGCGTGAAAAATATGTTCCATTAGGAGGGCCAGATGGTGGTAATGGTGGAAGAGGTGGAAATATTATATTTAAAGCAGATAAAGGACTTAGAACTTTAATTGATTTAAGATATAAAAAGATACTTAAAGCAAATAGTGGTGAAATGGGAAGAGGTAGAAATCAGACAGGTTCTTCTGCTGATGATACAATTGTAATGGTTCCAATTGGTACTACTATTAAAGATACTGATACAAATTTAATTATTTGTGACCTTGTTGAGGACGCGCAAGAATGTATTGTTGCAAGAGGTGGAAGAGGGGGTAAAGGAAATGCTGCTTTTATGACTAATAAAAATAAAGCACCTTATACTAGTGAACTTGGAGAACCAGGAGAAGAAAGAAATGTACTTTGCGAATTAAAACTTCTTGCAGATGTTGGACTTGTTGGATTCCCTTCAGTTGGTAAAAGTTCTTTGATAAGTGTAATAAGTGCTGCTAAACCCAAAATTGCAGACTATCATTTTACTACATTAATTCCAAATTTAGGAGTTGTATCCGCAGGAGATTATAGTTTTGTAGTAGCAGATCTACCTGGTCTTATTGAAGGATCTAGTAAAGGTGTAGGTCTTGGAGATAAATTCTTAAAACATGCATCTCGTTGTAAAATAGTATGTCATGTTCTTGATATGGCAGAAGTTGATGGAAGAAATGTAATAGAAGATTATAAAATAATAAGAAATGAGATCAAGAATTTTGATGAAAATTTATATAATAAAAAAGAAATAATTGTTGCTAATAAAATGGATTTAGAAGTATCAAAAGAAAACTTAAAAAAATTTAAAAAAGAATTTCCAAATTTAGAAGTAATAGAGGTAAGTGCAGCAACTAAAATGGGTACAAAAGAATTAATATTCAAATTAAAAGAAATATTAAAAGAAATACCGGATGAACAAATATATAAAGATAATGAATTTGAAGACTATGTTTTATATGAATTTAAACATGAAAAACCTTATAAAATTAATAGAATTGGTACAAATAAATGGGAAATTACAGGTGAAGAATTAGAAAAATTACTTAAAATGACTAGATTTAATAGTGATGAAGCGGCATTAAGATTTGCACGTAAATTAAAAAGTCTAGGAGTAGATGATGAATTAAAAGAATTAGGTGCACAAAATGGTGATACCGTTTGCATATTAGATCAAGAATTTGAATATGAAGAAAGGCTATATTAAATAGTCTTTTTTTGTCTTATAGGAAAGTTCAAGGAAATAAAAAAGAGAAAAATAAAATAAAAAAAGCATAACAAAGAAAATTCAATTAATAAATTGAAAAAAATAAGAAATTATTTTTCGTTATATTTATAAACAATGCCATTAACCCCAATATAAAAAACAGGAACCATTTTACGAGACTGCTGAAAAAGTAGACAAAGATTACTGTAAAGAAAGACAGTAGTCTTTTAATTTGATATAATTTAAGTATAAGGACAATGGTGATAATATGTTAAAAAGAAGAAACCAATTAGAATTAAGTTTTAGTAAACATATTGAATTATACGATATATTAATAAAAGAAGATAATTTTTGGAGACAATTAAATGAAATGGTAGATTTTTCATTTGTAGTAGAAATGTTAAAAGATAAATATTCAACAACAATGGGAAGAACTAGTGAAGATGTAATAAGAATGTTTAAATATTTACTATTAAAATCATATTACAAATTATCAGATAGAGGTTTAGTGGAAAGAACCAAAACAGATATGTTATTTAAATATTTTTTAGGATATGAACCAGAAGAAACAAAGTTAATAGATGCAAGTTTATTAACAGTATTTCGTCGTGAAAGATTAATAGACAATGATGTAAATTTAATGGATAAATTAATTAGTAAAACAGTAGAGATAGCAATAGAAAAAGGACTAATAGAAGTCAAAAACAAATTAATAGTAGATTCAACACATACAAATGCAATGTATAGTCATATATCACCAAGGGAAGAATTAATAAGGCAAGCAAAAGAACTTAGAAAATCAATTTATAAAATAGATGAAAGTATGCATGATAAAATGCCAAAAAAACGTGAAGCTACAGGTTTATTAGAAGATCAAATAGAATACACAAAAGAACTTTTAAAAATAATAAAAAGAGATCAAAGATTTACTAAATTACCATCAATAAAGGAACAAGTAGATTTATTAGAAGAAACGATGATGGATACAGAATATGAAATAGAATATTCAAAAGATCAAGATGCAAAAATAGGACATAAAACAGCAGATACATCTTTCTTTGGATATAAAACACATATAGCAATGACACCAGAAAGAATTATTACAGCAACAACTATAACTACAGGAGAAAAAAATGATGGAAAAGAACTTATTGATTTAATAGAAAAAAGTGAAGATAATGGTATAGAAGTTGAAGCAGTTATAGGTGATGGTTCATATTCAGAAAAATACAATTTAGATTATTGTAGTGAAAATAATATAAAAAATGTTAGTAAGTTAAGTAAAATAGTAACACATGGTAATGGGAAAAATAAAGAAGATTTTGAATATAATAAAGATGCAGGAATGTATGTTTGTAAAGCAGGTCATATGGCAATAAGGAAAGCAAAGCAAGGAAAAAAAGAAACTAATCAACAAGTTGAAACTTATTATTTTGATGTAGAAAAATGTAAGCGTTGTCCTTTTAAAGATGGCTGTTATAAAGAAGGATCAAAAACTAAAACATATAATATAAAAATTAAAACAGAGACACATATCAAACATATGGATTATATGCAAACAGAAGAATTTAAAACTTTATATAAAGAAAGATATAAAATAGAAGCAAAAAATGCTGAATTAAAAAACAATTATAATTATGGAAATGCGAATGCATGTGGAAAATTAGGAATAACAATACAAGGGGCAACTACGCTCTTTTTAGCTAATATGAGGCGAATAATTAAATTAAATGAAGAAAAAAATAAAAATATAGGATAAATAATTAACCTATATTTGCAACTTTTTTATAATATTTACAAAAAAACTGATAAATAGAAATTTACTCTAAATATCAGTTTTAATTTTAACTACTTTTTCAGCAGTCTC
>CANRJN010000051.1 GCA_947630945.1 uncultured Bacilli bacterium
TATATCAAATATTTCATAATAATACTATGAAATTTGTATATTATTATGATATAATTAGTTTATGCAAGTGTGGCGGAATTGGTAGACGCATCAGACTCAAAATCTGACGGTACTTGGTACCTTGAGGGTTCGATTCCCTTCTCTTGCACCAGTGACGTTTCTATTCGAACTTTTTCGAATATTGATATAAAAAGAAATCCCTTAGGTCATTTTGATATATTTGTCAAAATACCTAGGGGGTTAATTATTTTGTCGTGAACAAATAGATGAATTAAATATAATAGAAAATATTTGATGATTTTAGATTAAAAAATAACAAACTAATAGATTTACTTCATAATGTATCTAATTAGCAATATCTTTCACAATACGACAAATCTAATTCATTCAAATTATTTGATTCATTTTTTATTGCTTTAATTTTATAAAAGTGACCGAAAAGTGACCGAAAAGTGACCGAAAGTCTTGATAAAATTTTATAATTGTTTATAATGATATTAGGTGATAGTTTATGTATATCGAATCTGAAACAGTAGAATTAAAACAAGAACTTACTAAAAATATAAAAAAAGAAATCGTTGCATTTGCTAATTCAAAAGGAGGAACAATATATATTGGTATTACAGATACTGGAGAAATATTAGGATTAAAAGATATTAAAAGTGACATTGAATCGTTAAGTGGAATGATAAGAGAAGGTATAATTGGTAATTTAACAACATATACCAATATAGAAATCAAAGAAATTAATAAAAAAGATGTTATTGAATTACATATTACTTCTGCACCAGAAAAACCGTATTATTTAGCTGACAAAGGATTAAAATCAAGTGGTGTATACATAAGGCATGGTTCTTCTACTATTCAAGCGACAGATGAAATAATTAGGAAAATGTTAATAGAATCTTCTAAAAAAAGTTTTGAAGAAGAAATATCAAATGTACAAGAATTAACATTTGATTATGCCAAGGAAATATTTAAAAAAAGAAATATTGAATTTGCAAATGGAAAATTTAAAAGTTTAAAAATGATAACAGATAATAAATTTAATAATTTGGCTCTTTTACTTTCTGATCAAAATCCGTATACAGTGAAATGTGCGATATTTGATGGTACAAATAAAACATTATTTAAAGATAGAAAAGAATTATTTGGCTCATGCTTAAAAATTGTAGAAGATGCTTTTTATTATATGAATTTATCTAATCATATAAATTCAACATTTGATGGTTTGCAAAGAATTGATAAAAAGGATTATCCAGACTTTTCAATCAGAGAAGCATTATTAAATGCAATAATTCATAGGGATTATCATTTTAATGGTAGTATATTATTATCAATATTTGATGATAGAATTGAAATTAATTCAACTGGTGGATTAATTAGTACACTATCTTTGAATGATGTATATAATGGTGTCTCTGAATCGAGAAATCCTAACTTTGCTGAGATATTTCATAGATTAAATTATGTTGAAAATTATGGTACTGGTATAGGTAGAATAATAAATGAATACAAAGATTCTAAATTAAAACCAATTATTGAATTATCAGAAAATGTTTTTAAAATAACATTACCAAATTTAAACTATATTGAAGGTAATAAAGCTGAACTTAATAATATGACTCAAGAAGAAATCATTACAAAATACGTTATAGAAAAAACAAAAATAACTAGATTAGAAGTAGAAAAACTATTAGATATAGGAAATACAAGATCAAAACAAATTATTAATAAATTATTAGATAACAATATTTTAATTAAAAAGGGTACTGGAAAAAATACATATTATGTATTAAATAATGAGTAAAAGTTGTAAATATCTACGTCACTCGCACCATTTGGAAATCTGTTCGAATTTTTTTCGAATATTAATATAAAAAGATAGCCCCTTAGGTTATTTTGATAACTTATCAAAATACTTAGGGGTTAATTATTTTGTCATAAACAATATTATCTAAGATAAAAATCTTTAAAATATAAATGTTAAAACCATGATATAATGTTTATAGAATATTTGAAGGGAGTTTTTAAATCAAATGAAAAAAATTGATGCAAATAATAAAATATTTTATTCAAAAGAATTTCAAAAAGATAAATATAAATTTTTTCTTATAACTCAAAATTTAAAATATGAATCAGTTGTTTTATATAGTGATGAAGAAAATTATGTTATATGTCGTGGAAAAATTGGTTGGCCTACTTGGATTTGGACAAAAGATAATTTTGATATAACAAAACTTAAAGAAATCGAACAAGCAATAGAATTATATTTAACTGATAGTGATAAAGATAAATTTACTTGTAAAAAAGAATTATATGATTTATTGGTTAATACAGGTTTTGATAAAATAAATTCTGAGGATTATTTTGAAATGGGGACTTTATATTGTAAACAAACTAAAAAGCCAAAAGATTGTGATGGAAAAATATCTATTGCAACTATTGAAGATAAACAAACCTTAATAAAATATTGGTTTGATGATAATCAAGAAATGAATGGAGTTGATCCTATTAGTAGAGAGCAAGCAGAAATAGATGTTCAACAAATGCTTGATTCAAATAAATTATATATATGGCGAAATAGCATTGGAAAAATTGTTTGTATGGCTAATTATAGTGAAACAGATAATCAAGCAAAATTAAGTCATGTTTATACCCCTATAAATGAACGTGGAAAAGGTTATGCAGCAAATTTAATTTATAATATGACAAATGATTTATTAGCAAAAAATTTAGTTCCTTTACTATATACTGATTATAATTATATACCATCTAATAAATCTTATATTAATATTGGCTATGAAGATACAGGAATTTTAATCAATTTCTCTTGCTCAAAGAATAAATAAACATATAATAACAAACCTTAAAAAACATGAAATAAATATAAAAACTACTATTCAAAATTAACTGAAAGTAGTTTTATTTTTTTATTAAAAATTTATTATAAAATTATTTATCATACACTTAAATTTTACCATCTTGCATTATCAATGAAGAACTCTTTTGGTAAATCTAATAATTCATTATGTTTAACATTAATTATTTTATTTGCTAGATTAAAAATAGTAAAAATGGATAATTCATCAAAATTATTAATTCTTTCCATAATAAAATTCCAAACATCATCATTTCTTATTAAATCTAATGTCTTATATCCCCTTTCAGTCAAACCTTTAATTTTATTATCCCTAAATACATCATTATCATCATAACTTGCTTTATTAAGTACAGTTAAATAATGTTCTCTATTAAATAATGTTACTATAGCAAGTACATCCTCAATAGAAAAATCTGACATTTTTTCTTGCAATTGAGAAACAGTCAATGTTTCACCAAAAGGAATTTTTTCAACTTCTAATAAAATTTTTCTAGCACAATTATTATTAATTTTCATAATGTTACCTTCTTTCCATACAAATATTATATTATGATTAACAAGAATTTTCAATAAATATATATTTCAATTGTCTTTTATTTTATTCCAAAGAAGCCTTTTTTGTTTTAGTTAAAACATAAGGTTTATTATTTTCATTAGGTTTTACTAATGAAATACTTGAATATTCTCCTGCAAAAATTCTAAATAAAGCACTACTAATACAATCATCAAAAACCATTTTTAAACTTCTAGCGCCACTTTGTTTAGCAATAGATAGCGCTGCAATATATTCTACAAAATCATCATTAAATTCAAAACCTACTCCTAATAATTCAAATAACTATATATATAACGGGCTGAAATTAGATTCTTTTAATATTTTAATTATATCTTCTTTTCCTAGTGAATTCATAGGAATTGTTTTTGAAAATCTTCCAATTAATTCTCTCATAATTCCATATTTTATATTTAAAAATAACCCAAAAGGGTTATCTTTATAATAAAGTTTTTTAAATAAATCTAAATTATTTTCTAAAACTAAATTTTAATTTTTTTTGATCTACTTTATCATTTATAAATGCATTATAAATTTCATCTTTTAATACAAATTCATTATTAAAATCAATTCCTAATAATGCAAATAACTCATAATTATTATAGTCTTTTAATATTAATTTAATTGCATTATCTAACAAAGGAATATCACCATTATTTAAACTTTCTCTAAGAGATTTAATTTCATCATATATTTCTTTATCTATTGATTGCATTAAAAATCCTTTTTGAGTATTTAAATTATTATTTTTTTCAGCATAAACTATATGATATGCCCTTTTAATACCATTTTCATTTACTTCTGTTTCAATTTTATAATCATTATTATTTATAGAATCTGTTATATGAATAAATTTTTCGTATTCATGCTTTTTAGTATCTAAATTTAATTCTCCAATTTCTTGATAATGTGTTATATATCCATCTAAATCATGATAATTTGAATTACTATTAGTAGAATTTATTTCAAAAACATCATGTTTATTTTCATTGATTACATCTAGTAAAAATATTTTTTCAGTTGAACTTAATATTAATTCATATATTTTTTTATTATTAGTCAATAAATTTAACTTTATTGAAGACTTATTAATTTTATTATCAGAAAGATAACAATAACCATATAATTTATTATTTTTATATTTTAATTCAAAATGAAATATATTATTTAAATTAGTTTTATATTCTATTAACAAATTATTAAAATTATTATGTACATGTATTAAATAATTTCCATCATTTTCTTTTACTTCACTAACTTTATTATTGAAATTATCATAAACAAAATTATCATTAATAATATGTAATCCAAATAAATTCAAAAATTTATTTATATTATTATCTTCTTTCATTTTTAAACCTCCTAAATTAATTGATATTATATTATAAATGAAATTTTTTGTAAAGATTATTTTCTTACTAAATGACAGACTACTCCATCTTTAAATATTGGTAATAATTCTCCTTGAATTAATGGTTTTGCATATTCTAAATATTCTTCTTTCATATAGTTATTCTTTTCATCTATCCATTCAAGTGGTATTTTCTTTTCAACATTTGCAATATTATGAATATCATAGATACTAGTTGTACTTTCATATTTTTTAGTATTTTTTCTTTCAATTATTACCATCATACCACTATTTCCATTAGAGGCTGCTTCTACTGCTTTTTCTCCTACCATTTGTGCTTCTTCAATATCTGTTAATGATGCAATGTGAGTAGCGGCTCTTTGAAGTGTTGAAAATTCAATTGCTCTTGTTTTAAGTCCTGTTTCTCTTGCTATTATATCTGCAAGTGTACTAGCACATCCAGATAATTGTTTGTGACCAAATGCATCTACTCTTTTATTATCATCATTTAGTTCACATACAAATTTTCCATCTTTTGTCTGTATTCCTTCTGATACTGCAATTACTACACTTGATTTCTTTTTAGATAAATCTTTTACTTTACTAATAAATTTATCTAAATCGAATGGCAATTCTGGTAAGTATATTGCATCTACTCCTTCACAATCACTATCTTTGCAAAGACTAGCCGCAGCAGTTAACCATCCTGCATGTCTTCCCATTATTTCAACAATACAAATTGTTGGTTTTTCTACTCCAAATGATGAATTATCTCTAATTATTTCTTTTAAACTAGTTGCTATATATTTACAAGCAGATCCATATCCTGGACAGTGATCAGTTACTCCTAAATCATTATCAATTGTTTTTGGAACTCCCATAAATTTTTGTGGTTTATTATGTTCTTTTGCATAATCACTTAACATTTTAATTGTATCCATTGAATCATTCCCACCTATATAAAATAACGCGTCTATTTCATATTTTTCTAATAATTCAAATATTCTTTCATATATATCTTCATGTCCTTTTATTTCTGGTAATTTATATCTACAACTACCTAAAAATGCAGATGGTGTTCTTTTTAATAATTCAAAATTTTCTTTATTATCTAAATACTTTCCTAAATCAATAATATTTTCTTTTAAGAAACCTTCAATTCCATAAACCATTCCATATACTTTTTGAACTCCAAGTTCACGTGCTTTTTTATAAACTCCTACTACACTTGAATTAATAACAGCAGTTGGACCTCCTGATTGTCCTACTATAATATTTTTCATATTTTCCTCGCTTTCTAAAATATTATACCATAAAAAAATCACATATATTATCTATATGTAATTATTTTAATTTTTTATTAATCAGATTAATCATTTTATCAATTTTTTCATTTTTATTTTTAGAACTCTCTTTAATTTTATTATATTTTTCTAATAAATATTTTAAATATTCAATATACATTTCTTTATCTTTATGGTTAGTCCCAAGTAATAACTCATCTTCACTATAACTCTTATTACCTTCTGTAAACAATATTAAATTATAATATTTATTATTTTCTTTTATTATTAATTCTTCACTAACTTTATAGTTTAATTCATTCATCTTTTTTCTTAATGTATCATGATAATTATTAGATATAGTTATTATTTTATTAAATCTTAAATTTGTATTATTAAGAATATCCAAAATTGTATAAGTTCCCATACCAGATAACACAAGAGTATTTGCTTCCCCCTTTTTAACATTACTAAGTCCATTAGATACTCTTAAATCTATTAGTTGTGAATTAATGTTTTCCTTTGCTCTATTTATTACATTTATACTTATATCACACGCGATTGAAGATTGATTTCTTTTAGATAATAACAAACTTAACTTTGCTTGATCACACCCAACATCTACAACTTTATCTTGTAAATTTATAAATGAATAAATTGCTTCTATTCTATTCAATTAAGAAATCTTTTAATTTTTTTGCTCTTGATGGGTGTCTTAATTTTCTAAGAGCTTTTGCTTCAATTTGTCTAATTCTTTCTCTTGTAACTTTAAATTGTTTACCAACTTCTTCTAATGTATGACTTGATCCATCAAATAAACCAAATCTTAGTTCTAATACTTCTTTTTCTCTTACAGTTAATGTATCCAATACTTCTCTTAATTCATCTTTAAGTATTTCATAAGTTGCAAATTCTTCTGGTGACATAGTTCTTTCATCAGCAAGGAAATCACCTAAGTGTGAATCATCTTCTTCACCTATTGGTGTTTCAAGTGATACAGGATCTTGACTAATTTTTCTAATTTCTGCAATTTTATCAACTGATAAATTCATTTTTTTAGATAGTTCTTGATCTGTTGGTTCTCTATTTAATTCAAGTGTCATTTGTCTTTCAATTCTAGCCATTTTATTTATTGTTTCTACCATGTGAACAGGAACTCTAATTGTTCTTGCTTGATCTGCAAGAGCACGAGTAATTGCTTGTCTTATCCACCATGTTGCATATGTTGAAAATTTATATCCTTTATCATAATCAAATTTTTCAACTGCTTTCATAAGTCCTATATTTCCTTCTTGAATTAAATCTAAAAATAATAGACCTCTTCCTACATATCTTTTAGCAATACTAACAACTAAACGTAAGTTAGATTCAGCAAGAGTATTTTTTGCTTGTTCATCACCTGCTGCTACACGTCTTGATAATTCTTGTTCTTCTTCTAATGTAAGAAGAGATATTTTACCTATTTCTTTTAAATACATTCTTACATTATCATTAACTGACATATCTTTACTTTCATCTGGAACATCATCAATAATAATTTCATTTTTTAAATCAATTTCACTTCCACCATCATCTTCATCTTCTGCTCTTACTTCAATATTATTTTCAGTTAAAGTATTATAAAGCATATCAAGTGAATTAGCATCAAGTTCTAAATCAATTGTCTTTTTAGCAATTTGTTCATAAGTTAAATATCCTTGTTCTTTACCTGTTTTAACTAATTCATCTACTCTTTCTTCAAATGTTTTAATATTGTTTACCATTTTAACACTTCCTTCTTTATATCTTCTATCTTTTTTGCTATTTCTATTTGTTTATTAACATCTAATGTTTCTTTCATTTCATTTTTTAGAGATTCTATTCTTTTTTCTACTGTATATTTCTTTATTGTATTTATATATTCATCTAATTCATTCATACTATATTCTTCATTATTTGGATATTTCATAACTTCTTTTAATGTTTCATTTAAATCATTATCTTCACTAATATAATCAATAAAATCACTATAATCAAAATATCCATAATCATTTCTAAATTCAATTATTTTATATGCTAGTTTTGACATATTATCATGTATTAAATATCCTAATGTATTCTCAAAATATAATATTACATCATCATAATTTAACATTAAATATAGTATTCTAATTTCACTAATATCATATTTGTTATATCTTTTCTTTGGTATTTCTTTTACTTCTTGTTTTTCTTTTTTATTATTGTTTTTTATTTTACTTTTAATTATTGATTCATCTATATTAAATTCAGAAGATAATTCTTTTATTTTTAATTCTCTTAATATATCATCATCTACTTCATTTATAGATTCTATTGCTTCATTTATATATTTACTTATTTCAGATGAATCTTTCATATTTTTATTTGATTTTAAATAATTTAATTTAAAATCTATGAAAGGTAGTCGATTATTATAAGCAATATCAAATGCATCTTTTCCTTTTGCAATAATAAATTCATCACTATCTTTATAGTCATCAAATACTATTACACTAACATCTAAATTGTGTTTTAATAATTCATTTCCAATAGATATTGTGGCTTCTTTTCCAGGATTATCTTGATCTAGATTTAATACTACTCTACATTTAAATTTAAGTATTTTATCTAAGTGATCTTTTGTAAATGCTGTACCCATTAACGCGACTACATTTTTATAACCTATTGTACTCATTCTAATCGTGTCCATAAATCCTTCTGTAATAATTATCTCTTTACTTTTCTTTATGTTTTGAAGTGAGTTATTTAAGTTATATAATGTATTACTTTTTCTAAATATAATTGTTTCTTTTGAATTAACATATTTAGATAATGTGTTATCTTTTAAGTCATCACTTAAATATTTTCTTCCAGAAAATGCAACTACATTATTATTTTCGTCAATTATTGGAAAAATAATTCTATTTTGAAATGTATCAAATTGTTTTTCATCACTTCCTCTTGAAATATCTATATCTAATAAATCTTTTTTATCATATTTCTTTTCTAATATTGATGTTAATTGATTGTTAGTAGCAAGTCCTATATTAAACTCATTTATTATGTCTTTATTAATACTTCTATCTGTTAAATATTTAATTGCTTCTTTTCCAGAATTAGAAATTAAATTATTTTTATAATATTTATTAACGGTATCATTAATTTCATAATATTTTTCTAATTTAGTATTTACTTTTTTAGGAGCACTTACATCTAATTTAATCCCAACTCTATCTGCTAGTAGTTTTAATGCTTCTACAAATGTAATTCCATTTATTTTTTCTACAAATGTTATTACATTTCCACTTTCTCCACAAGAGAAGCATTTATATATTTGTTTTTCTGAGTGTACACTAAATGAGGGATTGTTATCGTTATGAAATGGACATTTTCCTTTTAGTTTATCATCTAAATCGATATAACTACGAATAACATCTACAATATCATTTTGAGACTTAATCTCATTAATTATCTCCTTAGAAACAAATGCCATTTTTTGCCCTCCTAATAGATATATACGACATAAATTTTAAAAACACTACTTTTTTTAAAATATTTTTTCAAAATCGAGCATATTATAACACTTTTTGACATATAATACAAATATTTATTAAATTTCACTAAATAAAAAGTTAATTTCCCAATATTTTATGAACGGGAAGTTACATTTATAAATAACTTGTATATTTAAAT
>CANRJN010000052.1 GCA_947630945.1 uncultured Bacilli bacterium
TTGATGAAGAAGATAAAAAATTTGAATCACATTTTGAAAAACTTAATTTTAATGAAAAATTAGATGTATTTAGTGAAATTTTTATTAAATATGATAATGAAACTTATTTTAAAGATAAACTACCTATGTTTACATTTGCTATTGAATATGATGGATACACTATTGCTAGTATGATAAAAGATTATAAAAATAAATTAATTAAATGAAATGAAATAAATAATGAAAAGATAATTAAATAATATCAAGAAAGTCATAAAAAAATTTATATATGTAAAGAAATCTGTGGTATGTGATAGTGAAAAATAAAAAAATATTAGAAAAACTAAAACTACTAAATGTATGAAATACATATTTGCTTCTACTTTAACTCGTTTTTACTTGTATGATTTATACAAGTTTTTTATTGGAATTTTATTTGAGAGAGGAGAATGCCTATGCCAAACAAAATAGTAAAAGGAATAGTATATGGGTTGTATTGTAATTAATGATAATGTTATTGAAGATAAGAAATTAAATTCAACAGATAAAGTGGTATATGGATTAGTAAAAGCATTAAGTAATGATAAAGGTTATTGCTTTGCTACCAATGATTATATTGGTAAAAGATTAAATCTTTCAAAAAGCACAATATCAAATACTATTAGTAAATTGAAAAAACTAGACTATATTAAAGCAAAGACAGTAGATTATCAAAGAAGAATTATTATAAGTGATAAGTAAATTTTAAGAGGGGTATATTAAATTATTAATATAGTCCCTATTAAAAAAATAAGATAGGTATATGTATATTTTCTTATACCATCTATGAATAAATTAAGAACATAATAAATAATATAAAAAATAATTTAATAGATAATATAATAGATAATTTAGTATTTTTAAATATCATAAAAGAAAGGATGTGTTAATATGGATATAGAAAAAATAAATTATAATGAAGTTTTAATATCAGGTAAAATAAATAACATTAAGCATTTTAATAACTATATAGCATTTGGACTTACTTGTAATACTTTTTCTAAAAATAAATCTAATTGTTTTATTAGTTTTCATATGTATGAAGATCTTTATAATATTTATAAGGATTTTTTTTATAAGAACAATAAGATTTTTGTAAGAGGATATTTAAATTCATATACTGATAAAGATAATAAAATTGTAACTTATGTTAAAGTAACAGAAATATCTAATAATCCCAAAAATGTTATTAATGGACGAAAAGGTCCATACATAAGATATGATGAAGATGGAGTTATGGTTTGGAATGGTAAAAGATGTGAAACAGATCCTTTTAGTGAAGATAATTCTGAATATTTGGAATTGGTAGAAATGATAAAGGAATAATAGTTTTTAAAACTTCATAAAAATTATTGGAGGTGTCCTATGATAATTGTGAATAACTATGATAAAAATGGAAATAAAATTAATCCAAGTGAGATAAAGATTACTGATGTGGTTATATATGAGATTGTTAAAAAGTATACACATATATAAATATTATTATGTAATAAAACCCAATTATGTGGTAAAATGTAATTGGAATCTTATAATCTTGCTTTATAAGGAGGAGTTAATATAAAAGCCGGATTATATGCAAGAGTTTCTACTGACAGCCAACTTGAAGGATATTCAATAGATGCCCAAAAAGAATTTTTGTTGAGTTATGCAAAAAG
The DNA here is from genome assembly GCA_947630945.1 of uncultured Bacilli bacterium. GTDB lineage: Bacteria > Bacillota_I > Bacilli_A > RF39 > UBA660 > CAG-1000. The sequence continues at coordinate 1,674 of CANRJN010000052.1, forward strand.
CAAAGACTATACAGATTTTGAATATTATATTGATGGTGGATATTCTGGTAAAGATTTAAATAGACCAGCAATTCAAAAACTAATTGAAGATTGTAAAAATCATAAAATTGATGCTGTATTTGTATTTAAACTAGATAGAATATCAAGAAGTCAAAGAGATACATTATATTTAATAGAAGAAGTATTTAATAAATATAATGTAAGTTTTATTTCAATGAGAGAGAACTTTGATACATCAACTCCATTTGGTAAAGCAATGATTGGTGTATTATCAGTATTTGCTCAACTTGAAAGAGAAACAATATTAGAAAGAACTCGTATTGGACTTAAAAAACGAGCAGAAGCAGGTCTTTGGAGAGGTGGAGGTAAAATACCATTTCCTTATCGTTATGATAGAAATACAGGCACTTTAATACCAATTCCAGAACAAGTAGAATTACTACATAAAATGATTTCACTTTATATTAGTGGTAAAAGTTTTAATGCTATTGGAGATATAGTTGGAATGGATGAATCATTAGTTGAAACTAGGATATTATCCATAACTAATACAGGTAAAGTTCCATATAGAGATGAAGTTTATGAAGGAAAACATAAGGCAGTAGTATCTGATGAACTTTATGAAGAAATACTACGAATAAATAAAGTTAGAAGTCGTGAAAAATATGAAAGACATTATTTACTATCTGGAAAAGTATATTGTGGACATTGTGGGGCTAAGTATAGATATCAAAAATGGGGAAAACGATTAATTATGTATTGTTATTCACAACAAAAAAGTAAGCCAAGATATATTAAAAATCCTAATTGTAATAATAAAAGATGGGACACATTTGAAGTTGAGGATGCAGTATTAGAAGAATTATTTAAAATGAGTTTGGATTTAGATTTGTTTAAAAAAACTTTTAATATAGCAACTATCAATGTAAAAAATGAATATAGAGGTAGAATTGAAGAAATAACTAAACAAATAAATAATTTATTAAATAATATAGCAAGTGGTATTGCTGTTGAAGAAACTAATAATAAAATAAATGAATTAGAAAAAGAAAAGGAAAACATAGAAGAAAAATTGATTGAATCTGATCAAAAAGAAAAAGATAATAAAGTATCTTTAAATATGATAAAAAATTTAAAAACAACTTGGTTTGATATGGACTTTGATGAACAAAGAAGAATTATTGAACATTTAATTGACAAAGTTATAGTAAATGATAATGAAATCAATATCTACTATAACATTTATTAAAAAATATTTTTTCTCCCACCACCGGTGATAGTCCAATTAAACACATGGAAATATTTATTTTAAATGTATTTAATATTACATCTTTATTAGATGGAATTACAACATTTAAAAGTATATCTTTTTTACTAGCATTAAATGTATTTAATAATTTTATTTTTAATTTATCTGTATTTTTAAAACCATTATATATAGTTTGAATACTAACAATAATAGAAATTAATACTGATATAGTAATAATACTTTTTGTATTAGCGCCAATCCATATTATAATTATTGGACCAAGTGCCACTTTTGGTAATGAATTTAGTATTGTTAAATATGGATCTAATACTTTTGATAAGAAATTAAAATTATATAATATTATTGCTATTAAAATAGACACAATGCTAGTTATTAAAAATGCAATAATTGTTTCTTTAACACTAACCCATATATGTAAAAATAAATTATTTTGATTATATAAACTAATTAATGTACTTATTATATTTTTAGGTGAACTTGTAATAAATGTATTAATTAAGTTTTTATCTGCAAGTATTTGCCATATTACAATAAATAAAACCGCTATTAATATTTGACAGAATATTACTTTAAATTTATTAAATTTTAATTTTTTTAAATAATTTTTATACTCTTTTGACATTATTTATCAATTTCCTTCCAAATAATATCATAGTATATAGAAAATTCTTTTGCTTTTCGATTTTCTATTGGGGACTTTTTATTAGTTAATTCTATATTATGAATATTTTTTATTATTGAAGGTCTTTTACTAAAAACAATTATTCTATTACAACTTGCAATTGCTTCTGAAATATCATGAGTCACAATTATTACTGTCTTTTTTTCTTCTTTAATTATATTATAAACATCATTTCCAACACTTAGTCTTGTTTGGTAATCAAGAGCTGAATATGGTTCATCAAGTAATAATATATCAGGTTTAGTTGCAAGTGTTCGAATTAGTGCAAGTCTTTGCTTCATACCACCAGAGAGTTCACTTGGATATTTATCTTTAAAATCATATAAATCATATTTTTTTAGTAGATTTAATACATAATTTTTATTTTCTGTGTTTAATTTCTTTGATATTTTAAGTCCTAATATAGCATTTTCATAAATAGTTAGCCAAGGAAATAAAGCATCTTCCTGAAACATATATCCAATTTTAATACCATCTTTAATCCAAATATCACCTTTATAATCTTTATCTAAACCAGATATAATATTTAAAATTGAACTTTTACCACAACCAGATGGACCAATTATACCAATAAACTCTCCTTCATATAAATCAAATGATATATTATTTAAAGCATTAGTTTCTCCATTAAGTGAATAATATGATTTAGAAATATTCTTAACTGATAATATTTTATTTGTTAAATTCATTAGTAATAAGATCTTCTACTTTTACTTTTTTATCAATAGTTTTTCCATAAATCATAATATCAATTAATCTATAATAATCACTAGTATTTACATATGTTGTATCATACCATGAGTCTGCACTTTTATATCTATCAACTAATTTAGTTAAATCATCTAATGATGTATCTGGAAATTGATTTATTATTTTTTTAGCAATAGTTTCACTATCATTATCTTTTACAAATTTAAGTCCTTTATTAAGTGACTCATTAAATCTTTTAATTAAATCTTTATTATCTTTTATATATTCTTCTTTTGCATAAAAAGCAGTATATGGAACAGTACCTGTTAGATTTCCAAGCGATGCTAGGACACAACCATATCCTTCTTTTTCAAGCGCTGTGGCATTAGGTTCAAATAAGTTTACAAAGTCACCTTGACCACCAATGAATGCACCTGTAAGGCCTGCAAATTCCACACTTGTATCAATATTTACTTTACTTTTATCAATATTACTTTCTTTAAGAGCATATTCAAACATCATAAGTGGCATACCAGCACTTCTTCCTGCTAAAACAGTTTTACCAATTAACTTATCCATTGTAAAATTATCTTTTAATTTACAATCTCCTACTAAAAATTGTCCATCTCTTTTTGTTAATGATGCAAATGTTAATAATTTTTGTTTTGAATTATTATAAACATAAATTGTTGCTTCTGGTCCTGAAAATCCAATATTTGCATCTCCTGAAATTACTGATGTTGCAACTTTATCAGCACCTGGTGTTAATATTACTTCAACATTAATATTTTCATCTTTAAAGTAACCATCTTCAATTGCTACATACCATGGAGCATAAAATACTGAATGAGTAACCTCACTTACAGTTACTTTATCCATTTTATCTGCATTATCTTCTTTATTTTTTACATAAATACCTACAACAATACTAAGAGTAATTATAATTACAAGAGTAACAACACTAATAATTAATTTTTTCATACGTTACCTTCCTTTCTTACATAGTATTATATTCTAAACACTATCAAAAGTGATTTTATATAAATTTCAAATGTTTGCTATAAAAAAAGAAAAATTAATGTTATAATTTTTTAAGAGGTAAAATAATATGACATTAAATGATAAACAAATTGAAGCAATTGAACATAAAGATGGACCTTGTTTAGTTTTAGCAGGTGCTGGAAGTGGTAAAACAAGAGTGCTCACTGAAAGAATAATTAAATTAATAGATTCTGGGATAAGTCCCTATAATATTCTTGCTATTACATTTACAAATAAAGCAGCAAAAGAAATGAGAGATAGAGTTGAATTAAAATTAGGTACAAGTACAGATTCAATTTTTATTGGAACATTTCATTCTTTTGGTCTTAGAATACTAAGAGAAAATTATAGAGAAGTAGGTTATACTTCAAATATTACAATACTTGATAGTGATGATACTAAATCATTAATTAAAAGAATATTAAAAGAAATGGATTTAGATCCAAAAGATTATGACATAAAACATATAATATCTAGAATTAGTAGTTCTAAAAATGATGGTATTACACCAAGTGAATATAGTAGATTATTTTTAAGAGAAGATGATAAAGTAATAGCAGTTATATATGAAAAATATTTAAAATTATTAAAAGAAAATAATTCTGTTGATTTTGATGATTTATTATTAAAACCTGTTGAATTATTTAAAAAACATCCAGAAATATTAGATAAATATCAAACAAGATTTAAATATATATTAGTAGATGAATATCAAGATACTAATAGTATTCAATATGAACTATGTAAATTACTTGCAAATAAATATAAAAATATATTTGTAGTAGGAGATGCTAATCAATCAATTTATTCATGGAGAAATGCTGATTATAGAAATATATTAAATTTTGAAAAAGATTATAAAAATGCAAAAGTAGTATTACTTGAAGAAAATTATAGAAGTACAAATAATATTTTAAAAGCAGCAAATTCAGTTATAAAAAATAATAGTGAAGGTAAAAAATTAAATCTATGGACATCTCTTGGTGATGGAGAAAAAATAGATTATATTAGAGTAGATGATGAAATAAAAGAAGCACATTATGTTACAACAAAAATAAGAGATTTAGTATCTGTTGGATATAATTATAATGATTTTGCAATATTATATAGAACTAATGCTCAAAGTAGAGTTGTTGAAGATGAATTTATTAAAAGTAATATACCATATAATATTATTGGTAGTTATTACTTTTATAGTAGAAAAGAAATAAAAGATTTAATAGCATATTTAAATTTAATTTATAATTCAAATGATTCAGTTAGTTTAGAAAGAGTAATTAATACTCCAAAAAGAGGAATAGGTACTAAAACAATAGAATCATTAAGAGAAAAAGCAGCACTTAATAATGTATCTATGTTTGATGCAATTGAATCAGGAAAAGAAGCAGAATGGAAAAAAATTATACTCGAATTAAAAGAAGATGCAAAAACTTTAAGTTTATCTGATTTGATAGAAGATACACTTGTTAAAACAGGACTTAGAATGGAATATGAAGTAAATAAGTCACTTGAAAATGAAGCAAAAATAGAAAACTTAAATGAATTTAAAAGTGTAGCAGTTGCTTTTGAAGAAAGTGGTATTTATGATTTACAAACATTTTTAGAAAATATACTTTTAGTAAGTGATGCAGGACAATATAAAGAAAATAAAGATGCAGTTAATTTAATGACATTACATTCTGCAAAAGGTCTTGAATTTAAAGTTGTATTTATTCTTGGTATGGAAGAGGGAATATTTCCACATATGAGAAGTTTTGAAAGTGAAAGTGAACTAGAAGAAGAAAGAAGACTTTGTTATGTTGGAATTACTCGTGCTAAAACAAAACTTTATTTGCTTAGTGCAAGAAGTAGAACAATTTATGGAAAAACATCCGGTACTATTGAAAGTAGATTTATAAAAGAAATTGATAGTAGTTTATTAAATGTTACTAATACAAAAGTAGAAAATAATATAAATAGTGAAAGTAAAATAATTGGTAATATGTATAATGAAAATAGTGATGAATTAAAAGCAGGTGATAAAGTTATTCATACAGTATTTGGAGAAGGTGTAGTTATAAAAGTTAGTGGTGGTATTGCTACAATAGCATTTTCACATAAAGTTGGAATTAAATCTATTGCATCTAATCATAAATATTTAAGAAAAAAATAATTTTTGACAATATATCAAGTATATGATATTATCAATGTTACTAAGAAATGTGAGGCAATATGGAAGATAAAATAATAGGAATTGATATTGATGATACCCTTAATTATTCATCTGATATAATAAGAGAATATATAATACGTTATAGTAATAATTATTCAAATGATAATTATTTAATAAATAATATTGATAAAATTATGAGAGGAATCAGTTTTGATGAAATTATTAATTCTTTTTTTAGAGATTATTGTATGGAAATGGCAAGTCAAATGAAAATTAAAGAAAATGCAAAAGAAGTAATTGATAAATTAAAAGAAATTGGTTATAAAATTTATATTATTACTGCTAGAAGTAATAATTATTATAAAAATGTTGATGAGTTTTGTAATAACTATTTAAAAAATAATGATATATATTTTGATAAGTTAATAACAGCACAAGAGCATAAATTAGATGTATGTAAAAAAGAAAATGTATTTTTGATGATTGATGATAGTATTGATACTTGTGAGTTATTAAATGAAAATGGAATAAATGGACTCGTATTTAATTCACAAATAAATATTGAAAAAACTACTACTTGTGATAGAGTAGACAATTGGAATGAAATTTATGATTATGTAAAAAATAAAAAGTATGAATGTAAAAAATTGATAAGTTTGACAAAAAATAAAAATATTTAATTGACAAAATTTGGAGATTCATTATATAATTAAATTGACATAGAAATATGTCATAAGAATACTTCTACGATTCGTATGGAAGTATTCAACCAAAACCCCCTGAAGTTCCCTCGAGAGAGGGAACGCTTTTTGTTTTATAAGGGTTTCTGAGGTTTTTAATTTTTTCTAGATACCAAGCCAGATACCAAAAACCTTTTTTCAGATACCAAATTTATTTTTTATTTAAGTTTATTTAAATACCTAGATTTAAATTATCTATGGTATTTTTTACATTAGTAAGATTATTTGGAAACATATGAGCATAGGTATCTAATGTTTCTTTAGTACTAGCATGTCCTAAATACTTAGATACAGTTGTTACTGGTTGTCCTGTATTTATTAAAAGTGATGCACAACTATGCCTAAAAGAGTGTAATGGAATTCTTCTAATATCTGCATTTTCAGCAATTCGTTTATTTATTCTATGCATCATACCAAATGTTAATGGATCTAATTCTCCAAAGATAAACCATTTTTCATTAAATCCATAGTATTTCTTTTTCTCGTTATAAAGATTTACTAAATCATTGTATAAAACATCAGTAAGAGGTAATGTTCTAATACTTTTAGAAGTTTTAGGTGGTGTTAATTCATAATATTTTTGACTATCTTTAACACTATTAGCTTGTTTAGTAATAGATACTAATTTATTATTCCAATCTATATCAGACCATTGAAGTCCACGACATTCACCACGACGTAATCCACAATAATATAACATTTCAAACATTGTCTTATCATTTAGATTAGTAGCACCAGTAATATATTTTTGAAATTCTTCAAAAGTATAAACATCTTTTTCTTCTTTCATCTCATTTGGATCTTTGAAGAATTCTATTTTCTTATAAAAACGCATTAAATTAATGTCATACATTTTCATACCCCAGTTAAGAATAATCTTAAGAAATTTTTGAATATCATTTCTACTAGAACATTTAATAGGTTTATCCCATAATTCTTGTTGAAATTTATGATATAGATTACCATCCATATCTTTTAACTTAACATTTTCAAAACTAGTAAAATATCTTCTTCTTTTTAAATATGTTTCCATAGTTCTTCTTCGAACTTTGTTTTTTTGTGATTCAATATATTGGTCGGTAAGAGTACCAAATGTCATATCCATATCTCCACCAAATTCAACTTTATTATTTAAAAATTCTCTTTCAGCATTCATCGCATCAAGTTTAGTTTTATATGCTTGTGAAAACTTCTTTTTCCATTTTCCACTCTTATCTTTTTCATTCCAATAATATTTATATTTACGACCATCTTTAGTCCATTGATTTTTAGGTAATTTATATATTCCCATATATCGTTC
>CANRJN010000053.1 GCA_947630945.1 uncultured Bacilli bacterium
ATATCTAAAATGCCTATTGATTTAAATATCGCTTATGCCGAATATCATTATCAGTCATAATGTTTAACACAACCTTTTTATAAAAAAAGCACGATTTTTATTGAAATTTTACATAAAATTTGATATTATATATAACTAATTAAAGGGGTAAGATAGTATGAGAATGGTTAAATCTATATTTTTGTTTTTCATATGTATAGTTTCATTTATGTTTTCTATACTATCTTTAAATGCAAAAGAAAATTCAACTTATACATTAAATGTTGATTTAAATGATTATAATTTTAATGTATATTCAGGAAATATAAACTATGACACTAATATATTTGAAGAATTAGATAGTAATAGTTTTAATGATGAAAATGTTGAAATACTAAATTATAATGAAGAAAATCATAAATTTGTTGTTATATTTAATGATAAAAAAGATAAAACTTTAAAAATTACATTTAAAGTAAAAAATATTAATCATACTAATAGTACAGTAATAACTATTAAAGATTTAGTATCTTCTAATGGTAGTGAAGATATAAAATTAGATAATAAAAACTATGAAATTAAATTATCAAAAAATGGTAATATAAAAGAAACAAATAAATTTGATACAAAAAATAATCAAGAAGATAATGATAAAAAAGTATTATTCTTTAATCCAATAACAATATTATTATCTATTGTATTTATAGCACTAATCTATTGGTATAATACTAATTTAGGTGATTATAAAAATAAAATAGTTAAAATAATAGTTAACTTATTATTTGTAATAGGACTTATTGCATCAATTGTTTTTTCATATTTATCATATTTTAATAAAAGTGATATTAATAATGATGTAAAAATTAATTATGATGATGTTAATGAAGTAATTAATTATCTTTTAGATATAAAAAAATCTAGTAATGATATTTCATTTGGATTTAAAGCAGATGTAAATAATGATAGAAAATTAACTATAACAGATGTAGCAGAAGTAACTACAAAAATAAATAGTTATAGTATAACTTTAAGTGATATTAAAATAGATAAATATATAAATAAAAATAATAAATTTAATTTAACATTCAAAACAAAAATAATACCAAATGAAGATTTAAGTAAAATAGAAATTAATAATCAATTATATGATGTAGTTAAAACTAATGATAGTGAATATAAAGTAGAATTAATGTCTCCTCTTGAAAGTGGAATATATGATATAGTAATTTCTAAATTTATATTATCTAATGGTAAAAAAATAAGTAAAGAATACAAAACAAGTATAGATGTTTTAAAAGACAAACCTACACTTACTAATTATAAATATGATTCATTTAATAATTTAGTATTATTTGATTTAAATGATGAAGATAAATCTATTTTTAATGCAAAAGTAGTATTTATATCTAATAAAAAAGAAGTTTATTCAAAAGAAATAGAATCTGGTAATAATGAGGTTCTTGCAACACTAAAAAATGGAAAATATAAAGTATCAGTAATTGTAAATTATGACTTAGATAATAACATAGATGATGATAATAACTATGAAGTAGAACTTTTAAATAAAGAAATTAATGTATTAAATGATTATAATTTTAAATTCAATACATTAAAATTAGAAAGTATTAATAATAAAGATAATATATTATCTATAAGTTTTATTAGTACCAATGCATCTACTTATAATATATCATCTGTTAAAATAAATAATGAATATTATAATGTAAAACAACAAGAAAACAAATATATTGTAGATGTTCCATATGATATACAAAATAAAAATATTAATATTGAAAGTGCTAAACTTGAAAATCAAAAAGAATTTATAATAAATGAACATTTAATTTTATTTAAAAATAAACCAACAATTAATAACTTAGAATTAAAATTAGATGGTAATATATTAAATGCAACTTACAATATCATAGATACAGATAAAGTTATAAGAGATTTATACATAGTTTTAAAAGATAAAAGTGGAAATATAATAGAAAAACAAAATATTAATGCAGATTCAACTAGTACAAAATTTAATAAAAAATTAACTACTGCAAATAAATATATTGTAGAAATCATTTCTAATTACAATAACTATGATGGAAAAAATCATGATAATGAAGTATTAACTTCAAATAATTTTGATATAGAAGAAGGTGTTAAAGTAACTAGTACAGTTAATAAATATGTAAATAAAAATACTAATTTTAAAATAAAATATAAATTTGAAGATAATATTGATGAAGAAATTAAATTCTTATATATAAATGATGAAAGATATGAAGCAAATTATATAAATGGACAATATGAAATAGAATTTAATTCATCTAACACTCCACAAATACTAACATTCAAATTAAATAAAGTAGAATATTCAAATGGACTTATTTATAATTTAGACCATATCGATACAGTAGAAGTATTAAAAGATAAAGTTAAAATAGAAAATTATAAATTTGAAGATAATCAAGAATATCCAAAAATAAGTTTTAATATTAAAGATAATGATAATGCTTTTGTAAGCGGAAGAATAATTTTATTTGATGAAAATAATAAATTATATTTTGCAACTAATATTGATTTAAATAAAACTAAGTATGAACTTAAAGTAAAAGATAATAAAACATATAAATTAAAAATAGAAATTAATTATATATTAGATCAAAACAATAATGAAAAATATAATAAAACAGAATATTTATTTGAAAGTAATATTAAACATATAAAAGAATATAACTTTAAAATAGATAATGTTAAATTAAATGTTAATAATGATGATTTATCAATTACATTTGATAGTACAAATTCATCTAAATATAATATTGATAATGTTACTATTAATGATAGTACATATAAAGTAACAAGAAATAAAAATTCATATAAAGTTAATGTTAAATTGAATAATAAAAATATGCAAACTATTAATTTACAAAATGTAGTGTTATCAAATGGAAAAGTATTTGATACTAATATAAAAAATGAAATATTTAAAACTAAACCTAGTGTATATAACTTTGAAAGTAAAATTGATAATAATAATCTTGTAGTAAACTTTAATATAAAAGATACTATGAATACAATAACTAATAATAAAATTAATGTTGTACTAAAAGACTATAATAATAAAATTATTAAAGAAAATACATTAAAAATTAATAATGATGAATTAATATCAACTACTTTTGAAAATGTTAATGCAGGTAACTATATAATTGAAATAAAATCAACATATGACTTAGTAGATGGTAATAAACATAATAATGAAATAATTTATACAAAAGATAAAATTAATGTAGAAGTTATATCTAAAATTGAAACAGTAAGCATATCAAATTATTATCCTAAAAAATATGAAAATATTACTATTAAATATAAAATAACTGGTAATACAAATAAAGAAGTCGTATCATTACTTATAAATAATAAAATATATAAAGTTAAAAAAGAAGATAATTATTATGTAGTAAATTTATCTTCAAATGAAAGTGGAATACATGAGTATAAGGTAAGTAAAATTTACTATGATAATTTAGAAAGTAATGTATCTTTAATAAATAAAATAGATGTATTAAAAGACAGAATTACTATTAATGATTTTGTATTTGAAAAACTTGATAATTCTATTAAATTTACTTTTGATATAGAAGATAATGATAATGTACTTAAAGATAATAACTTACAAGTAGAATTAGATAATCAAACTAGAAATATAAAATTAGGTAAAAATGAGATTGTATTTAGTAATATTGATAATAATAAAAATTTAACATTTATAATTAAAGGAAATTATGATTTAACTAGTGGTAAATTAGATAAAGAATATAAAAATAGTAATATCATATTTACAAAATCATTAAATATGAATGATAATAATGCTCAACTTAGTAATTTAAAAACATTAAAAAAAGATTATGAGAGAAATGAAAAAATAACTTTATCATTTAATTATAATTCAAATACTAAAAATTATCCTAATAGAATTCTTATTGATGATAAAGAATATGATATAAATAAAAATAATAAGAATTATACTGCTGTAATTGATGGAAATAATAATATAGGTAAAAATACTATTTCAAATATTAAAATTAAATTAGATAATGGAGAAATAATTAAATTATCTAATAATGTTACTTATAATATTTTAAAATCTAAACCAAGTATAAAAGACTTTAATTATGAAGTTACATCAAATAGAATATATTTAAACTTTGATTTAATTGATGAAGATAATACAATACTTACTAATTCACAAATAAAAGTTACTGATAAAAATGGTAAAACTATTGTTAGTGATAAATTAATTAGTGGTAAAAATTCAAATAGTTTTGAAATAAATAATATTAATAATTTTAAAATAGAAATTACTTCTAATTACGAATTAAGTGAAAATGATATTTATGAAAATAGTGTTATTTATAAAAATAATATAGATTTAAATAAATATTATAATGAGTTAAAAGATATAGATGAAATTAAACTATATTATAAAGATAATAATGAATTTAAAAATATAATTAGAATGAATATTGATGATTTTAATAATTTAGATAATTTTGTAGTTAAAATTATTATGAAAGATTTTAATATTTATAGTAAAATTGATAGTTATGAAATTATTGATAATAAATTAAAGTTAAATTTAAAATTTGATGGAATTATTCAATATGAAAATAATATAGTTGTAAACACTAATAATATTTCTGTTATATTTGGTGAAGTAGATAATAATATAGTAACTAAAAAAGATTATTATAATATAGAAAATACAAGTGATTTAGATATTCCAAATTATGAAAGAATTAAAAATCTAAGTAAATATGATAGTAATAAAGATAAACTATATTATAATTTATCTAAACTTATGCCATTTATAGATAGTAATAGTATAATTGAATTTGCAAGTAATATTAGTTCTTCAAATATTCTTAATACTAATTTAATTAATGCAATTATTCCTTATGATAAAAATTCTAAAATGATGAATTATTTAACAAATAATAATTATAAGAATTTATCTTCTATAAAAGTAATATTTGATAATAAAGAAGTAAAAGATTATAATGTTACTTTTAATAATTATCAAAATGGTATTGTAAGTTATAATGTTTTAGAACTTGGAGTATTTTATAATTATAATAAGTTTGTTATTAATGAAAACTCTAATACTATAAAGGAATTATTAGATTATGCTAATAAATTAAATTATAATTATAATTTGGATAGTATATCTAAAATTAATGATAGTAAAATTTATAGTGAATATTATAGTGAAGTGACTAAAAAGAATTTAAAAGATATAATATTTAAGTTTATAAATACTGAGTATTATTATAGTTTATTTGAAAATGATGATTTAAATATTATAATAAAAAATGATTTTATAGATAGTAATAAATTAAAAGAATTTATTTATACTTATAATTATTTTAGTAGATTTTATAATTTTGATATTAATGGTGTTAATGTATGTGATAGTTTATTATTTTATAATGAATTATTTGGTAATAAAACTAATATTGATGTATTTGTGAGTGATATAAAAACAGGTGATATTAATACATATAATACGAGTGGTTTTTATGTAAATAATATTTCAAGTATAACTAATATAGATACTTTACAAGATTTTATTGAATTTTATATTAATGAATTTGGTAATTATGAAGATGTAAATGATTGGTTTACTGATAATTATAATGGTATATTAAAGGAAATTAATGTTGATGATAGTCTTGAATATAGGGCTTGGTATCATATAAAGAGAAGACCAAATCTAATATTACCATTAATCACAATACCTAAAAATTCAAGTTATATTATTTCTTTACCATCACAAATATTAATTGGTTCTCAAAAAGTATATATTACTAATCCAAATAATCAAAAAGAACATAATAAATTAGTTAATAAAGTTAATGAATATTCTAGTTTAATTAAAGATTATTATACTCGTATTTATGATTTATTTGGAAGTGATGCTTTAAATAGAGTTTCAGATATACAAATAGATAGTAATTATACTTTAAATAGTAAAGGTAATAAGGTAAATCAAAATAAGAATTATATTGATGATGAATTTCATAAGTCATTTAATTATATTCTTAATATGTGGAATGAAGATGAAAATGAAAAAGTTTATTTAAGTGGAGATAGAGTAATGTGGAATTCTTCTTCTATTCTTAATGATTTTAATACTTTTGTTAATTCTACAACTACTAATCAATTTAATAAAGTTTATTTAAATAGTATAATATTAAGAAATAAAAATATTAATGTTAATAGTAGTTTAGGAATGGAATTTAATCTAAATAGAATATATAGTAATAATGAAAAAGTTCTATCTAATTATACTCCTAATAGAATTAGTACTATAAATAAATTAAATGATTATTATAAAAAGGTATATTTAACAATTGACTTTATTGATTATATTGAAGCAAATGCATTTTTAGCATTAACTCCTAGTGAACAAGCAAATATTGCTATGCAAGTTTATTATCCAAATTTGAAAGATAGTAAACAAGATATGGGAGATTATGAAGTAAAATATAAAAAGTTAACAGAAGATGAAATTAAGAATATGAATTTGAAAACTGTTAATGATTTAATTGAAAATAGAATAATTTTGAAATCTAATGTTAATGAAAGTTATAGTGTATTTGATAGTCATTGGTATCAACCTTATAATTCAAATGGTGTTACTCAAAATGATATTAATAATTATTTTGCTTATGAAATGTTAGGATATAAGGGTTATGAAGTAGGATTTAAGAATTGGTATAATATAAAATCTGGTAAAACTGATATTGAGGTTTTAGAAAAAATTACAGGATATAAATCATTTAATGAATATAAAATAGCAAGGTATGAGAAAATCGATGATTTATGGAAAGAAATGAGAATTAATATATCAAATGGTAGTAAGTATATTGTTAATCCAGATAATATTTATGAAGAGTTGTTAAATACTTTAAGAGTAGATGCTGGTAATGGTAATTTAATGAGTACAGAGGGTCTTAAAGAGAAAAATTATTATTTTATTAAGAAAAATAGTAATGATTTTGAAATTAATGTATTTGGTGTATCATCAAGTGAAACTGTTATTCATATAAGTGATGCTAAGAAATTTGTTGAAACGTTGTCTAGTAATTCAAAAGCAAATATTATACTTGATGATAATATAGATTTATCAGGTTATAAGTCTTCTACTTCTATTATTAAAAATACATTTAGTGGAAGTATTGATGGTAATAATAAAAAAATAAGTGGTAATGTACTGCCTATATTTGGTTTATTAAGTGGCGCTAAAATAGAAAATCTAACTATTGAAAACTCTAATATTAAAGCAAATTATAGTGAAGTTGGTTCTCTTGCAAGAGTAATAGAAAATTCAAGTATTAGTAATGTTATTATTAAAAAACCTAATATTAATGCATCTAAAAATAAAAAAGTAGGTGTAGTTGCAGGCTACATTTCAAATACTGATTTTAAAGATGTACACGTAATTAATGGAAAAGTTATTGGTGGACAAAGAGTCGGTGGGTTAATTGGATATGTTGATAATAATTCTAATATTGAAGAGTGTAGTGTTACTGCAACTATAACTGCAAGTAATTCTGTGGTTGGATTATTTGTAGGTGAAACATATGAATCTGTTTTAGATAATAATTATGCTGTGGGAGACGTTAATGTAAGTAATAATGTTAATGATATAGGTGGTTTTGTTGGTTATGTTAATAATTCACAAATAAGATATAATTATACAAAGGTAGTAATGAATACACCTAAGAATTCAGGAGGATTTGTAGGTCAAGTTGTAGGTAATGCTGATATTCAAAATAATATATCATTTTCATCATCAAAGAAAGGTTATAAGTTTGATGGTAGAACTGATATTAGTATTATAAATAGTCCAGGATATACTAATAACTATGAATTAAATGATGCATTAGGTAATAATTCAAGTATTAGACATGAAAGTTTAAAAACAAAAATTATTTCTATAAATAGTAATAAAGTTACAGAAGATTTATTTATAAATGAAAATAAATTATCATGGTCTAGTGATATTTGGAATGTTAGTGATGTTAGTAGTGGAGGACTTCCTAAATTAAAAGCACATGATCCTAATAGTGATTTATCTATATTAAAAGAAGGTATTATAGAAAATAATATTGAAGGGTATGATAAGACTATTATGGATGAGTAAAAATTATTAGCAGAAATGTTAATAATTTTTTTATGTAAATAGACAAACAATTTTTATAATGATATAATTTATTAATAAATATAATATAGGAGATTTAATATGTTGTTTGATAAGTTTACGGAAACAATTTTTTTAAAAAAGTCATCAAGTATTCAAAAGAAATATGAGGCTTTATTGAAATTAATAAAAGAATATCCTAATAATAAAAAATTACAAGAAGAATTATATATTGTTAAAAAAGGTCTTGATGGTGAGAATGAGATAAGATATCAATTATCAAAATCAAATTTAGGCTTATTTGTTTTGAGTGATATAAATATTAAATATGAAGATTTAACTGCTCAAATAGATTACGTTGTAGTAAGTAAACTATGCTGTTATTTTATTGAATGTAAAAATTTAATTGGTAATATAACAGTAACTGATAAGGGAGATTTTATAAGAGAATATACATTTAATAATAAAAAAGTAAGAAAAGGAATGTATTCACCTTTAAGACAAGTAGAAGCACAAAGAGATGTATATAAAAAAATATGGAATAATAGATTAAGTAAAAATAAAATAGTCAATTATATATTAAGAACTTTAAGTGAAAAAAATTATGAAAGTATACATAGAGTTTTAGTTGTGGTATCAAACGATGATACAATATTAAATACAAAATATGCTCCAAATGATATAAAATATAAAATTATAAAATCTGATGCTTTAATTAGACAGATAAAATATGATTTAGATCATTCAGATAAATCTATGTGGTTAAGTAAAACAGAACAAGAAAAATGGGCTAATACATTTATAAATATAAATGTAGATGACAAAGTAGACTATTATTTGTATTATAAAAATAAATATGTTACTGATAGTAATGTTGATAAAATATTATTAAAAAATGAATTAATAAATTTTAGAAAAACTAGGTCTCATGAAATGAAAATTCCTGCATATTATGTTTTTAATAATGATGAATTGGAAAAACTAATAGATTTATGTCCTACTTCAATTGAAGAACTTAAAAATTTTAAAATACTTGAAAATATTAAGATAAAAGTTCATGGTGAAAAAATAATTGATTTAATAAATAATATAACAAAACTTAAATAGTTTAACTAAAAATAATATTATTTTTATACTATAATCTTTAAATAATTGGAATGTAAATATAATTTTACTATAATAAATATGTAATTTATGGTAACTTTATTGAAGTGATAAATAGTAATTGTGCGCCCAGACAAGGGTTAATAATCTAGCAAGAGGAAATCTTGCCTGTTTAAGGTCTAACCAA
>CANRJN010000054.1 GCA_947630945.1 uncultured Bacilli bacterium
TTTTTATAAATTATTTTACATGTAAAGAAAATTTATATAAAATTTAATTAAAAAAATACAAAATACGGAAACTTAAAATAATATTAAGAAAAAAGCATACAACTGTATGTATACATTTTTTTACTTTTTACCAATAAAAAAGAGTTCAAATTGAACTCCTATAAACACTCTACATATGTATCATTTAAACATCTTATACTACATAAACAATTTGTATCCATTGTAAATAATGAATCAGTTGAAACATATGGATAAAGTGATGTTGTATCTGGGTTTGTTGTTAAAACTCTAAAAGTACAACAACATCCATCAACTTTTTCTACTCTAAATACTGTGCTAGTGGCAGCATCTGCTTCACGTGAAATAGGCATTGCCCAAGGTGTACCATTACTACCACAAGTATATAATTGAATTGGTCTAGTATTACAAATTACACAGTTAGTTCCACCGCCTAATGCTGGTCTATCACAAGAAAGTAAACAACTATCTGGACAAGCATTTGATTGTAAAACATTAATAACTTGTAGTATTTCCATTATACAATTTTGACAACAATTATTATCGTTGTTATTATTATTATTATTATTACACATATAATCCACTCCTTTATTTCTATTCATTAATAAGTTATGAAATATACTCTATTTTAGTTACATTATTTACCTAGATGAAATTTGTATTTTTCATTATTTTATGTTATTCTTTAATTAAGATTGGAATGATTTTATGAAAAATATTTTAAAACTAGTATTAATTATTTTTTCACTATTTATTTTTAACAATGTAAATGCATTAACTATTAATAATGACTTATCAAATATCACAAATAATAAATTTAAATTTAATGAAAGTACAAATTTTACAAAATATTATGGAAATTTATTTTTAAGTAGAATTTATAAAAATTATATTGATAATTTAACAAATGAATTTCTTCAAAATAGTTATGAATTTAGTGATGAATATTATGCTGGAATGTATCTTGATAATAATGATACAGTTTATTTAATTGTTGAAAATGAAATACCACTTAAATATTTAGAATATAAATATAAATTAATGCATAGAAATAATAATGTTAAATTAAAATATGCAAAATATTCATATTTAGAATTAACTAATTTATACTATGAAATAATTGATAAATTAAATAATACAAATTATAATAATTTTTCAACACTAGGAATTGATATTAGTAATAATAAAGTAGAATTAGGAATTGAAGAGTACAATAAAGATGAAATAAAATATATTAAAGAAAATATTTCTGATAGTAAAATGTTAAATATTGTTAAGTCTAATAAAGCACATTCTTTTTAATATTATTTATTTAATATAACATCTAATATATTAATTTTAGATATCTTACTTATTAATGCACTTGTTACTAATAAAGAAATAGATATAGAATATATAAACATAATAATTTGTACCAAA
Organism: uncultured Bacilli bacterium; assembly: GCA_947630945.1. Lineage (GTDB taxonomy): Bacteria > Bacillota_I > Bacilli_A > RF39 > UBA660 > CAG-1000. Next base: position 1,438 of record CANRJN010000054.1, read on the forward strand.
GGATTTAATACTATTGGATTAAATACATAATATAAACTATTATATAAATGATTATTTAATATATTGCAAATAAATATCCATGATATATATGATATAGCAAATGAAATTAAACCAATCATTATTGATTCAATAGCGAATATTTTAATAATATCTTTGTTTCTTGAACCAAGACTTCTTAATATACCTATTTCTTTTTTATTATATGTAATTGATAAATATATAAAATTAGAAAATAATATAAAACTAAATAATATAAATATAAAACTTAAAACTAATATTAATAATTTTATAGTATTATTTATATTTATAAAATTATTAATTTTACTATTTAATTCATTATTTTTTAATGAATAAGTATAATGAATATTATTTTTATTATTACATTTCTTTGTATATAAATAATCTAACTCTGATAAATTTTTATTTAAAGTATTAATATTATCTTCATAAATATATACATTAAATATTTCTTTATCTAAATTTATATTATCAATAAAATTTTTAGTATAAATGAGTATTCCATTATAATAATATGTATCATAATAATAATTTTTTAATTCTTGTGTTTCAAAGTCTTTAATATTATCTTTTACATCTTTAAATAAACTATCGCTATCATTTATTATTCCAACTATTTTAACTTTATTTTCTCCTAGTTTTATAAATTCATTTGAATTAACTATTTCATTATAACTTTTAGGATAATAAATTTTCTCATTATATAACTTTATTCCATATTTAATAATTAAATCTGCTAAATATTTATGAATTATTATTTCATTTGAATTATTAATTTTTTTACCTATTATATTATTATTAATTATTCTATCATCTTTTACATCTATAAACACACTTGTATAATTATTACCATCTATAAAGAAAGAGGATGTATAATCACTTTCACCTAATTCAAAATTTAAATTTTTAGAATTATCATATAATTTATATGCAATATTTAATTTTGAATTAGTTAATTTTTGAATATTATTAATATCTTCATTATTAATTTCTAATATATTATGCGTATCTTCATTTAATGTATTATTATAACTTGTTTTATTAATAGAATAAATGTATTCATTATTATCTTTAATTGTATTATTTATTAGTTTTTCTTCATTAAAAAGTAAAAATGTTAGCATAACACTCATAAATATAAAAGATATAGTTGTAAGTAATATTGTTGATATTAATTTAAATGGTTTATATTTTAAACTTTCAAATGCCATTTTAAAAGCATATCTTAAAGGTAATTTTGATTTTTTTAATTTAATTATATTATTTTCTTCTTTTATATCATTTAGATTACTATCAAAATTAATTTTTCCATTTTTTATTTCTATTATTCTATCTGCATATTTTTTAGCAGATAATAAATCATGAGATACGACTAATACAAGTTTTTCCCTACTAATACTTTTTAATATATCAAATATTTGCATACTTGTTATACTATCTAAATTACCTGTGGGTTCATCTGCTAAAATTATTTGTGGATTTTTACATATCGCTCTTATAATTGCAACTCTTTGTTTTTGACCACCAGAGAGTTCACTTACTTTTCTATTTTCATATCCTTTTAATCCAAAATCTTGAAGTAAATTTAATATTTTATCTTTATTAACAGTTTGACCTTGTAATTTAAGTGATATTTCTATATTTTCATATATATTATATTTTTCTAATAAATTAAATTCTTGAAATATAAATCCTATATATGTATTTCTATATTCATCATATTCTATATTTCTAAATTCATTTATATTTTTATTATTTACTATAATTTTACCATAGTCTGGTGTGTCTATTCCTCCAATTAAATTTAATAATGTAGTTTTTCCACTTCCACTTTTACCTACTACAAATATAAGACCTTTATTACCTAAATTTAAATTAATATTTGATAACGCGGTAGTTTCTATTTTACCTTTCTTTGATTTATAAATTTTAGTTAAGTTTTCAATTTTTATCATAATCTCTCCTTCAACTAAAATTCTAAATTAAAAAAATAAATTCACATAGTGAAATGATATGTGAATTTAATTCAACATTAAAATATTAATTTAATTATTATCCATATAATTACAACAACTAATGAAAATATAAATAAGTAATAAATTAGTTTTGTATCATCTTTTATTTCTTTCTCTTCTCCATTTACTAACTCATCAATAGTTGTATTAAATAGTTTAGATAAAGATACAATATTTTTAGTTTCAGGTATTAGTTTTCCATTTTCCCATTTGCTAATTAATGTTCTATCAACAAATAGTTTACTTGCAAGTTCTTCCTGAGACATATTATTTTCTATTCTAAGTTTTTTTATGTGTTTACCTATTAATTCATTATCCATATTTAACACCATCTTAATTGTAGCATATTTTAGCAGAACAAAAAATAAATTTCAATAATTAAAATTATTTAATTTATCCTGAGTAACTTCACAGTTACTCTTTTCTGCTTCAACGGATTTTACTCCTCCACAGACCATATTTCCGAACGTCGCGCCCGTACTTTTAAATTTTATCCATTTTAATTCCCAATTACTAATTTATAACCATCATCTGACATAATAATTATATATTACAAACAAACGTATGTCAATAAATGTCTTACTTTTTTTAAAATTTCCATAAAAGAAAATTATCTGTGATTTATTTTGATAAGAACTTTCCCATTATATAATCTAAATTTGATTCTTTTTACATTTCTGTTTTAAATATACTTGATAAACTACTTGTTTGTAAGTCTTCTATTAATTTTAATAATGTAGTATTTTTACTTAAATTTTCTGATATTTTATTAGTATCCTCTTTTGTTAATTCTTCAATATTTTTAGCATTTTCTACATTAAATTCATTAAACTTAGCATCTGTTATTTCTTCAAAATCAATATTTAAAGTCATATTCATATCTTCATCTAATGAATCTATTAATATTTTTATATTCCCTTTACTATCTTTTGCTGTTAATGACATTTCTAATTTTATTCCATAGCCATCCATTTTCATAGATATGTAATAATCTTTTAAAGTAAAAGTAATAGACACTTCTTCATCTTTAAGATTCATTTCAATTATATCATCTTTTAATATTAAATATCCTAATTTTTCTTTATCAACTAATATATCAAAAGTACCAACATCTGTCATAGAAAATTCTGTAATCTCTTCACTTTCTTCTGTTTTACTTTTAATTAATATTTTTTGTAATTCATTACTACTATTTAAATATATTGATATTTCTACATTTTCATTAGTTTCTTTAATTTTTGATTTTAAATCTGTTATATTTGTTTTAATTTCATCTTTACTTTTCTTAGTTAATGAAGACATTGCATCTAATAATTTATCATTTTGTAACATTTTATCAAATATAGTATTTTCAAGTTCATAAATACTTTTAGATGTTAATGTTAATTTATTATTATATGCATTAACATTATTACCCATTACTTCTATTTTTTCTTTTGTTTTACTAAACCATTCATCTTTTAAACTTGTTTTTAAAATATTACTAAATTCTGATACAAATACTTTGACATCTTCTACATTATTTGCATTAAACATTAAATCTATATTTTTATCTTCTAATACTTTTAATGGTTTATCATATAAATCCGGAATATTTAAGTATCCAATATTATCTTTTACTAATATATTTGTTTTTAATATACTTCCATCATCATAAAGCATATCAGTATCAATATTCATTTTTTTATTTTTATAATCTACTTGACTAATAAATGATAATTTTAGTTTATCAAATGTATCTATAATATCTTTTATTTCTTTATCATTACTATTAATATCTATTGTTGCTGTCATTTTTAGATTAACTAAATCTTTTATGTTATTTTGTGTTTTATCAAATGTAGTTGTTAAAGAACTAGATAAAATATCAATACCTTTATAATAAATATTTTGTGTTGATTTATTCTTTTGTGTAAATAAGAGTACACCTATAAATAATGCTACTACTAATACTAATAATATTATAATTAAAGGTAATTTACTTTTTCTTTTTTTCTTTTCAGATTCAAATGATTGATCTAATACTTGCTCTTGATTAACATCTGTATTAGCATCTTCTATTTGTGATATATTACTAATTACATCATTAATAACATCAGTTGTATTTTCTAATGGACTAGAAGTTTTATTTTCTTCTATTAAATTAGTATTATTTATATTTGTAATTTCTTCATTATTAATATTTTCTTTCTCTTCCATTATTTTTCACTTCCTTAAAAATTAATTTATAGTAAGAGATAAGCGTGTACCATCATAAGCATGTGTGACACCTGATAATGATAATGACGCAAATTGACCTGCTGCGGTTCCATAATGTTTATTACCACCACGTCCAATCCAAACTAAATCAAAAATTCTAGCATCATCTGAATACCAAGATGATGTAGTATCAATAAATGGTCCTAATTCACTAGTTGCATCCCCTAATATTCTTTTTTTATACGATGTGACAGAAGAAGAATATATATCAAAATAACTAGAATATTTACCTGTTATATCTGTTGATGAAAAGCCAGTACTTTCAAATGCATTATCTAAAATTGCTGCCATATATTCATATGCTCCTCCACTCATATCATATACTCCACTTATATTTCCCGTTGTTGATGCAAGATAACCTGTTTGAGCAGTCCAAATAGAAAAATTAGTAGTGCTCTGTGCTGCATCTTCAGTATTTGCTGCATATCCAGTTTTAAAATTAGAATTATTATTTATTCTTACTGCTTTATTTATTCCATATTTTGAATGCGATAAATATGCTACTGCTCCCCACTCGGTATTTTTAGTCATATGACTATTAAGAGTTCTATTAAAATTATATGCATTTAAAAACATATTATGTGCTGTTATCAGTCTCCATGAATACACATCAGGCTTTACTATTATTTTATTTGCATTTTCTTCATTGATTTGTGCCATTTCTGTTGTCCAACTAGATGTATCAGTTATTGGTATAGTTACATCATTATTTTGATTATATCCAGTATCAAATTTTCCTATCCAAAAACCATTTGAAGGTATTGATAAAAATACTGGATGAGTCATTAAATCCCCTACACTACAACCTTTTGTAGCAGATTCTGCTTTTGACAAACCGCTTTTCATTGGTGTTATGCATTCCCCTGCTACTTCTGTTGTATTTCTTGTTCCAAATTGTATTTCTATTTCTCTTGGCCCACTATCACTTGGCAAAGTAGTAACTTTTCCTTCATATTCACCTAAATTCCATATTCTATAACTATATTTTGGTATCCATACAAAATATGCACGAATATCAGATTCTGCTATTGTATCACCTACATTATAAGTTTTACTTGGCTTATCTACTAGTATTACTGCATTGGCCCATTTCTTATCTGCATAACTATACCACTTACTTTTTATATCTGCATATGTTGCTACTCCTGCATCTGATAAATTTATTGGTATCATTGGACTTTTTAATACTGGGTATGCTCCATTAAGTATTTTTTCTTCATATTGATTTTTCCAATGAGCATATAAAACTATATCAGATGTAGGACTACTAAGAGTATCTGAATTTATCTTAGTTCCACCTGTTTTTGATGTATACCATCCATCAAAAATGCCACTTTCTGATAAATCTAAATAATCAATTTTATCTTTTGCTGAGATTTTTTTTGTTATTTTTAAATTTTTTATTGTTATATCACCAAATGGGGATGCACCTGGTCTATTATCTTTTGCTCCAGCAAGCAATTTTTTATTTGATTTTCCAGTTAACTTATATGTACCACTTATTTTTGCATTAGTTTTATTTCCTTTTCCTGTGAGTGTCCAATTTCCACTACTTGCTTCATAAGTATACTCTATATCTATGTCTTCATTAAATGTAATTGGTTCATTTGATGAAATATCTAATCCTCCACAATTAGCCCACATTCTTAATTTATTACTCGCTGTTATTTCAATATTTAATTCTTTTGGATTAGCACCACCATCAAAACCTCCGACCATGAAATATCTCTTTCCAGGAGTTGAAGCATTCATTGTTAAACTTATACTAAAATCTTTATCCCAATCTACATCATATCCTAATTCTAAATATTCTCCAGTTTTATAAAGTTTATCATAATTATAGTCATATGTTATTGAATACTTTTTTTCTTCCCATCTCGCGTATAAATTTCTATCTCCAATATAGTCATATACTGTTTTTGTTGGATTTCCTTCTGCATCAAAATATTGCTCTCCACCTTCTGTACTTGTATAATATCCTAAAAAATTATAATTAGTTTTTGTTGGTACTTCTATTTTAGACATCTTTGTATTATATTTTATTTTTAAATTCTCTACTCCTCCACTTCCTTCTTGTTTATCAAAAGTTATTGTGTATTCTCTTGGCTCACATATACTTTTTTCTGATACATAATATCCTCCATTACATTCTCCCCATTCTGCTTTTACTACTGGATATTCTTCACTTGCATCTATATTTTCTTTAAATAATCTATTACTTGATACTATATTTCCTTCACTATCTATTACTATTTCTCCTTCATTTACTCCTGTATAGTAATAATATCCTTTAAATGCCTTATTTTCTTTCCTTGGTACTTCTATTTTATTAATTTTATCTTCTTTTCTATGAGCACTTTCTGTCTTATAATATCCTACTCCATATATTTCATCAATACCTATTGTCCCTATTATATCTGCATCATTATTATTAAATGTTATTTTATATACTTTACCTATTATCTTGTCATAATCATATCTTGCTGAACTATATAATTCTATATTATAACTTTTATCATTTGTATCTAGTCCATTATATATTCCTATATTTATATTTGTTAGTATATCTTTTGTTTCATTTTCTTCATTTCCATATTCATACATATTTGTTTTCATTGATAAAAAATTATATCCATTTGTTGTTGTTTTCTTTGTCTTTGTATCTGTATATTTATCTAATTCTAATGTCTTCATGTATATTAATTTGTCTTCTTCTGTTGTATCTGTATATCTTAATGTTGTTTTTATATTTTCATGATTTACAGTATTTTTATTCTTATTTGTTTCTTCTTCCGCATTATTTATTGTAAGTATTTCTATTCTTCTTTGTTTATCATTTCCTAATATCATATTACATTCACTTCCCATGCTGTTACATGTTACGTGTCTTATTCCATTATTACGTATTAAATCATTATTTATTATTCTTGATATTGAGGAACTATATATTAATACATCTGTATTTTCATGTACTACATCATATGTCTCTCTTAATTTTACTAAAGTTGTTAAAAGAGAAACTAATACTACACTTACTAGTATTATACTTACTATTACTTCTATTAATGTAAATCCTTGTTTTTTCATTTTCTACCTCTTTATTTTTCATAGGTAGTGTGCATAGTTTGTATACAAACTACCTATTTTTTTCTTTATTTACTTATATTTTCTATATATTTTTTAATAC
>CANRJN010000055.1 GCA_947630945.1 uncultured Bacilli bacterium
TATTAATTGAATTTTCTTTTTTATGCTTTTTTATTTTAATTTTCTCTTTTTTTATTTCCTTGAACTTTCCTATAAGATAAAAAAAGAACAATTTTTATTGTTCTAACAAAATGGTCTATCTATTTCTATTAAATATAAATATTTTGTATTTTCTTCTTTTATATTACTTTTTAAATATTTTACTAAATCTTTTTCATTATATTCTTTTTCATAAGGTATTACACAATCAAATAATATTTTAGTTTGCATATTTCCTTCAATCATACGAAAGTCATGTATAGATAATTCTTCATCAAATTGTTTTAGTGTATTTGTGATTTCATTTTTTATTTTATCTACTTTTTTATCACCAACTATAACAGGATCTAAATGTATTGTAATATAAATATTTTTTTCTTTAAAATAGTTTTCTATTTCATCAAGTAAATCATGTGCTTCAATCATACTAAGACTAGAATCAACTTCTACGTGTACTGTTACAAATTCATTATTAACTCCGTAATTGTGTATTACTAAATCATGAATACCTAAAACATAATCATATGATAATATTTTATTTTTAATTTTATCTACTTTTTCTTTATCTGGTTTAATTCCAATAATTGGTTCTAATAATTCTCTTATCATTTTATAACTACTATAAATTACAAATAATGAAACAATAAGTCCTAGTATTCCATCTATATTTATATCAAATATTTGCATTATGATTAATGATATTAGTATTGCACTAGTAGTCATAATATCATTTCTTGTATCAATTGCTGTTGTTTTTAATGTGGTAGAATGTATTGATTTAGAAAAATCTAAATATACTATCATTTGTAAAACTTTTATTATAATTGAAATTATTAATATAATATAAATGAATTTATTTATTATTAATTTTTGTGGAAATATTATTTTATCTATTGATTCTTTTGCAAATACTACTCCAAGAGCAAACATCAAAAGTGCAATTATAAATCCAAATACATATTCATATCTTGCATAGCCATATGGATGATTTTTATCTGGTTTTTTACTTGATAATTTAAAACCTACAATTGTTAAAATTGAAGATGCCATATCAAATAAACTATTAACTGCATCTACCATAATACTTATGCTATTAGAAATTATACCAATAATTAATTTTATAACTGCAAGTATTGTATTAGTTATTATTCCAAAAATACCAGCGACTTTTCCATATGAATTTCTAACTTTATTATCATTTGTATTTTTATAATTTTTAATAAATATTTTTTTAAGCATATTTTCCCTCTTTCTAATAGTTTTATAATTATATCATTTTATTAATTAAAAAGATAGATTAAATCTACCTTAATATATTATATATTTAATTTATATATCGTTTACTATAAAATAATTTGTTTTATTCTTGCATCTATTTTTTCAGGTTTTACATTTGGACCAAATCTTGCTACTACTCTTCCATTTCTATTTACTAAAAATTTAGTGAAATTCCATTTTATTTTTTTAGATGGAAAACCACCTATTTCATTTTTTAAATATGTATATAAAGGATCTTCATTTTTACCATTAACTTCTATTTTAGAAAATCTATCAAATGTTGTTTTATAATTTTCTTTGCAAAATTTATCTATTTCTTCATCTGTTTCTGGTGCTTGATTTGCAAATTGATTACATGGAAAATCTAATATTTCAAGACCTTTATCATGATATTTGTTATATAATTCTTGTAATCCTTCATATTGATTTGTATATCTGCATCTAGTCGCGGTATTTACAATTAATAAAACTTTATCTCTATAATCACTTAATCTTTTAGTTTCACCATTTATCTGTTTAACAGAATAATCATATATTGCCATTATAAATCTCCTTTCATATGTTTCCTATATAATTATATAAAATATTAGTATGTGATTACAATACTATTACAAATATTTCATAAATTATTCACCTATTTTGTCAGTTACATATATGGTTATATATTTTATTTTGAGTATTTTATGAGATTTTATTTCTTTTTTCTATTTATTTAAAAAATTTTTTTCGATTTTCGTTTTTTCTCTATATCAAATTATAATATTCTTTAACATCTAAATATTTTAAGTTTTTAAAATTTACCTTACCCGTAATTGTTGGATTTAATTGCTTTATTTTCTTTATATTAAAAGTTATTGATGAACCATCATCTTCACAATCACTAATAAAAACAAAAAATAAAGGATTTATTTTATAGCCAGAAATTTTTCCATTTCCACCTCTTTGTTTTCTAATCTCTAATTTATTTTTTTCCACTGTAATTAATTCGTTATTGTATTTAACGCCTAAATTATTTAAAAATTTATTTAATGCTAATGGAGTCCATACTTTATAAGGATTCCTTCCAGATGGTCTAATTTCTCCTTCAATTTTTGCCCATAAAGAGACTTGATTTGCAGGAACCATTACAAAATTACCATTTTTATCTTCTGTACAAATTACATCTGCATATTTTTTACTATAATTATTACTAACTGCAATATTAATACTTTCTGGACTAAAATTATGAATATTATTTCCCATAACTTCAAAAAAATTTAAATTTTTATGTTCTTCTAACATATATTTAAATTGAGGATATTCTTTAATAAATTTATCTGTTATTTTTAATATTCCATTTTCTCCATATTTTAGAAGATCTGGTTCACTTGTTTTTGCATATGGCTCTTTAAATTCTATTGTAAATAAATTTAAACTTTTTAAATCTATTAGCGCGCAATCAATTCCATTACATCCACCTGACTGAATTAACATTTTTGTTTTAAATTCATCACAATATGCATATCTTGGGTATAAATTTTGATTCTTCAATATTTTTTTTACATCATTTGAAAGAATGCTATCATCTTCTAAACAATTATAAAATTTATTTAATCCCAACATATTTGCATAAGTTTGTGCATAAACACATTCACTAAATACTGCTGGCTGAATATTTTTTCCACTATCATAACTTTTTAATATTTGATGACATAATGATGGACACTTTAATTTAATTGATAGAAAATCAAGTGTATTATCCCTAGAAATTGCTTTTTTCCATAACTTATTTCTCTGCGATTTTTTTAATATTACTTTAGTTTTTTCAATTGAATAAAATTCTTTCATTTTGTCAAATTGAATTTTAGTTAATTGATTATTCATTTTCTTCATTCCTCCTTATATAATCAGTATTAATCGTATATTCTATTTTTTTAAATATATTAAAATATCAATTTTAGTTAAATCTCTAATTTATGAAAAATTTATTTGAATGAATTTTATCAAATACTTTATAATTATCATTACAACCTATTATTTTTAATATTTTTTTATCAATTTTGTTTCTGTATTTTTCTGGAAATTTTATATTTTCCTGAATTGATCCTGCATTAACCTTAGTAGAAATATATTCTTTTTCTTTAGAAATCATTTCTTTGGCTATTTTTTTAAAATCATTTTTATCTTTTTCACTTAAAATATTAAATGGTAATGGCATAATGTTTATTAATCCTTTTGAATAAGTAATCCCACCATCATAAATTCTCCACCACCAATAAGCAAAACTTGAATTAATAAAACAATATAGAAAATAAAACTCTTCTTCTGTTTTTGCATAAACAGTAATTGAACCAACTCTATTAAGTTTTTTTGATGAAGCAGTTGTATTATATCTACATGTATTAGGAATATCTATTAAATAATTATTTCTTTCTTTACTAAGTAAATCTTTAAATTTAAAATTTGATTTAGTAATCCAATTATCATAAATATAATTTAAATCTTTAAATATTTTTTTAAAGCAAATATTTTTATTATCAATTATTTGCAAATTATCATTAAGAGTTGATTCAAGAATATCATTTTTTAACAATTTTTTTCTTTCCTCTTTTTTAAATCTAATCATCGGAGAAACTTTAAAACCTTTTTTCTCTTTTGATGAATTTAATATTGTAATAGAAGCACGAACTGAATTTGCAGTATTAGAATTAAATATTCCATGTTTTTTTCCATAAAAAATATTTCCTGGAACATTATCAAAAACAAATATATTTCCATTTCCTAACTCACACATTTTTTTACGAAGTGAATAAAATTTATTTCCAGATACAAAACTAAAAGGAGTTATAATAACAGAAGATTTACCTTGTTCAAATATTTTTTCCATAAATGCTGAATACCATTCATGAGAATCTTTAATAACATCACTTATTACCCAATTCTCATTATAAGAATTTATTGAAGAATATGGTGGATTAGAAATAACTTTACAATTTTCAGGTAAAGTTATTTCTTTATTTAAAAAATCACACAATATATCATTTATTGAATCATATAAATCCAAACCATATCTTTTGATTATAGATGTTTTACAAATTTTTAAGGCAACTTTATCATAATCATATAAATAAATTTTACCTTCTTTCAATAATTTTATAGCATTTTTTTTACCTATAGAATCTAAATAAGTCAAAATCAAATTTCCTGTTCCACATCCAACATCACATATATTTTCTCCTTCACATTCTATTAACCATTTACTCATAACTAATGCAACATCATCTGGTGTATAGTATTGACCATGTTTTTTCTTTTGCAATTTATCATCTATCGCTAAACCTATTTCATATAAATTACTAAACTGATTTATATTTATAAATTCATTTTCTCCATATTTTATAATAAATTCACATAAATAATTCCATGTTTTTTCTAATCCTAAGTCTTTTACATCTTTTTTATATAAATTTATATTATAGTTATTTAATTTATCATAAATTTCTTTTGTAATATCATTAGAAATAAAAGTTTTATTATTTTTCTGTTTCATGTTTAACTCCTAATGTAAATATTGTAACACATAAAATTTTGAACATAAAAATTTTATAATTAGTTAAAATAAGTTAACAAAAAATAAAATAAATTTAAAAATGTTACACTTTTTACAAATTATTATTTAATTTCACAAATAGCGCCATCTTTTTCTGCTAGTTCTTTATTACTTTCTAAAGAACTATTATCATCTTTTAAACCTTCAAATCCTTGTTCTTTTAAAATTTCTTCACTTGCATTTAAAACATCAATATCTAAAATTGTATTATATTTATAATTTTGATCGTCTTTTTCAATTTTTAAACTAACACCATCTTTATTAAATTCTTTATTATTTTCATCCATTGTTGATTTAAATAATTCCCAATTTTCTTGAACAGTAGAATCAGAAATTGTAGTATTTACTTCCATTGTCATATGATTTAATTTATTATTTTTATAAGTCATAGAAATTACTTGTTCAACGTTCATTCCATCCTCATTTTCTACAGTTGTACAAATTAACTTTCTTTCTACATCTTCATTACTATTATTACAACCCGTGATTAAAACAATTGTTAATAAGCATAAAAATATCATACTAATTTTTTTCATATGTTATCCCTCCTTAATCATTATATCATTTATTTTTATAAAAATAGTTATTATTTTCTAAATATTTAGTATTTTTGGTATTAATTGATTTGACATAGGTATATTTGTGTATCATAAATTATATTTTTTGTTTCTTTTATTTTATATTTATTTATTACATTTTCTAATTGTTTTGTTATCATACTTTCATCTCCTACTTATTAATAATATTTTATCATAAAATTATGAATTAAAAAAGATAATAGGTTTGATACCTACTATCTAACTAATTTAATTAATTATTTTTCAATATAATCATATTGAATAGAAATATTACTATTTTCACCATTTACTGAATATTCCATAGTTACTTCTTTATCTTCACCATCTTCATTATCTTTAAAAGTACAAGCATAGTTACCATTTTCAAGTTTCTTACAAATACCATTATTTACCTCTTCTACATTTCCTGAAATAATTTTAACAGTTACAATATCTTTAATAGTATCAACTATTTTATTATCAGTTAAAGCATTAGCAGTTATAGTTCCTATTCCAAATAATAATATTCCACTAAATACAAAAGTAAGTTTTCTCATTTTTTTTAATTTCATTTCTTCCTCCATTTTAAAATTTTCATAACCAATTAATTGATTTGTAATTTTTTTAATTTGGCATGTATCAATTTTATTCATGATATTTCCTCCTTTAATTTTTTTCTAATTCGATAAAGTTTTATTTTTATCCCACTAGATGTTAATTTAAGTTTTTTTGATATTTCTTTGATTTTATAACCATCAACATAATAAAGAGTAAAAATATTTCTTTCTATTTCAGTTAATTCTTGAAGTTTTTGCTTTACAATAAACATATTATCTATAACTTCCTCATTACCTAAATTTAAATCTTTATCAATTATTTCTTCTTTTAACTCAAAAATTGTTTTATTATTTTTAAATTTAGTATAAGTACAATTTCTAGTAATTGAAGCAATATAAGATTTTAAATTTACATTTATATTATTTTGATTTTTCCATAATAAATAAAAAACATCTGAAACTATTTCCTCTTTATCTTGATATGGTAAAGAAGTACCAACTATATTATCGACAATTTTAAAAACATAGTTTGAATATTCGTCAATTATTGTTTCAATTTTAAAGTTAATATTATTTTTCAAATTGATACCTCCTATAAGTCGACTCATTATAAAGACAATTAAATTATTTAAATGGTTACAAAAAAATTAAAAATATTTTTTAGTATTTTTAATTTTTTATTATTTTATAAAAATCACAATTAATAATTAAGATAGTACAAAAGCAATAGTGTTACAAATAATAGCAATAAAGAATAATATTCCAGTAATTAAATCTGTTTTATCTTTTCTTATTCTATAACGACTTAAAAAAGTGATACAGTTATAAGCACATAATAAATCAACAATAGATGACATAGATGTATCTTTAAAAAATGAAATTAATATTAAAATTATAGAAAATAAAGCCATACCAATAATACCATATTTCATAGATTTTAAATTAATTAATTCTGTTAAATTTATAATATTTTCTTCACTCTTTTTTTCAATATCTTTTATTTCTATATTTTCTCCTGCTAGTAGTTCATTTACACTTACTTCTAATATTTCACTTAGTGGTTTAAGTAAAGACATGTCCATTAAACATAATCCTCTTTCCCACTTACTTACTGCATTTTTAGTAATACCTAATTTTTCTGCTAATTCTTCTTGTGTTAATTCTTTTAATTTTCTTTGTTTTGAAATAAATTTTCCAATTTTCTCTTGATTCATAGTTTTCTCCTTTCAAGAAAAAATATAACATTTAAAAAGTTATTTTTAAACATACTAAAAGTTTACTTCTTATATTTCTTACTACTTTTTTTAATACTATTTAAAATTTAGATGGTAATTTCTTTTCACTTTTAATTAATTTTTTTGAATTTACCTCATCATTATGATAATAGTCCTGATAAAATTGTGAAAAATATTGACTTGAAAGTGTTTTTAACAGTTTTCTTTTTATTTCGTTTGGTAAAATTTTAATCATTTGTTCTATTTCTTTTTCACTTAAAGAATCTAAAATACTTTTTTGCAAATGATTACAATATTCACTATATTCATCTTGGAATGTTTGAGTTTGTGATAATTCATTTGTAAATGTTAATAAAATATTTATTAAATAATTATTTAATATTGGTATAAATTCATATGAACGCGTATTAAATTTTAATATTATTTTATCACAACTAATTCCTTCTTTATTTTCCATTTCAAAAGGATATATAAAACTTAAAGAAAAAGACATTGAACTAATAGATAAATCATTTATATATGGATATTCAACTAACAAATAAGAAATAAGTTTATTAACAATTTCTAAATTAATATATTCATCTAATTTATAAAAAGCAGGTGTTGAAGATTTAGAATATTCATCTCCATCTAGAAATTTAATTGTAGTAATAGGTATATTATCATATGTTTCTCCAATGGTGAAATATATTTCCATTACAGATTTTATTTCATTATTTTTTCTAGGATTTGTAACTGGATGAATTTTATATATTTCATTTTTTATTTTATTTAATATTTCATCATGATTTATAGTCATATTATTTACGCCTTTCTTCATATTTATCCTTTCCTTTATTTAATTTTTTCAATATCTTCTGTATATCCATCATCAACATAGTTTTTGCATTTAAGATAAATTTTATGAACATATTTATTTTTTTCACAATGTGTCACTATTACTGCTTTACAATATGATTTTTTATCAACATCCAATAAATCTTCTTGCTTTATATATCCATTGCTAACTAAATACCAATCTTTAGTAATCTCTGTTGCAGTTCCTGTACAAACATTATTAGTAGTAGCTTCATCTTGCCATTCAAGTCCCTTTCTAATACTTTCTCTTATTTCTTCATATCTTTTATTTCCTTTATATTTAGATACATTCTTAAAAGTAATAATTAATAATATTAAAGTAATAATTATTGTTATTAATATTATTAGTATCTTTTTATATTTTTTCATAAATCCTCCTCTTCTTTAGAATGGTAGTGTGCATAGTTTGTATACAAACTACCTATTTTTTTCTTTATTTACTTATATTTTCTATATATTTTTTAATA
>CANRJN010000056.1 GCA_947630945.1 uncultured Bacilli bacterium
TTCATTTTGAAAATCTGAAATAAGTCTAATTAATTAAATTATTTCTTATAAAACTGCATTTAGTCTAAAAATTTGCGTTATAATAGTCTATTATTAATATCAAATTACTAATAATATGTATTAAAAATTTAGTTAGGTTAATTTATAGATGTATTTTACTGCAAACAAAAAAGGCTATATCAAAATATAAGCCTTTATACTAACTAATATATTTATAGTTTTACATAAATAATTTCATAGTTTTAATCATTTGAGCAGTATAACCTACTTCATTGTCATACCAAGCAACTACTTTTAATAATTGGTTTCCATCACCCTCAACTACATTTGTTAAAAGTCCATCTACAAGCGCTCCACATTCTTCTCCAATTACATCACTACTAACAATTGGATCATCTGTATATTTTAATGTTTTACTTTGATTAGATTTTAACATATTATTAACATCTTCTTTTGTAACATGTTTTTCTATTTCTAATGTTACATCAACAACAGAACCATCCCCTGTTGGAACTCTAAATGCAACACCATCCATTTTACCATTTAAATGTGGAATTACTTTACCAATTTGAGATGCAGCGCCTGTTGAAGTTGGAATAATGTTTAGTGATGCTGCACGACCTCTTCTAGACATTATACCTTTTTTATGTGCTATATCTAATGTTTCTTGATCATTAGTCATAGCGTGTACAGTTGTCATAAAACCTTTTACAACTTTATATTTATCATCAATTGCTTTAACAACAGGTGCTAAACAATTAGTAGTACAACTAGCAGCAGATATAATTTTATCATCTTTGTTTAATATATTATGATTAACACCATAAACAATAGTTTTAACATCATCCTTAGCAGGAGCACTTATAATAACGTGTTTAGCCCCAGCATCAAGGTGAGCTTGACATTTTTCTGCTGATGTAAATACACCTGTACATTCAAGTACAACATCTACATCTAATTCTTTCCATGGTAACTTTGATGGATCGCTTTCTGCAAAAACTTTAATTTTTTTATCTCTTACTACTAAACAATTATCTTCATATCCAACCTTATAATTAATTGTTCTATGAACTGAATCATACTTATACAAATATGATAATTGTGATGCATCAGTTAAATCATTAACTGCTACTACTTCAATATCCTTATCTCCTTCTAGTAATCTAAGTGCTGTTCTTCCTATTCTACCAAAACCATTAATTGCTACTTTTAACATTTTATCTCCTCCTATTCAAAATAACTATCCCCAATAAATTCTCTTAGCACACTTACACTTGGTACCTTTTCACTAGGTATTACCAAAAATATCTTTAAGAATTTTAAAATTCTTATTGCTTCTTCATAATTTTCACTATCTTTACTTATAGAAAATAGTAAAGGTTCTGCATAAGGTCTTAATACTCCAATTTCATAAGCAAGTGATGTATTAATTATCACATCTGCTTGTCTTTGATATGGAAATACATAATCTTCTTCACTCTTTCTCATACCAGCCCAATTATTAAGAGTTGCTTCTGCTGAATAACCCCTATGATTATAATCTCTTACAAGTCTTCTAAGTAATCTTACATCAGTAGTAGATATATGATTATGTCTATCAAGTCCTACCGGTGTAAATGGACTTATATATATTTTTAACTTATTCTTTTTATCTATTACTTTATTTATTTTTTCATTAATAGCATGTAAACCTTCAACTATTAATACTTGACCCCTATTTAACGTAGTTGGTTTATTTTTATATTCTTTTTCACCTGTAATAAAATTATATGTAGGCATAACTACTTCTTCATGATTTAATAATTTTTTCAAGTGATCATTAAATAATTTAACATCTATTGCATCAACTATTTCAAATTCATAAGATCCATCTGCTTTTCTAGGAGTTTCTTTTCTATTTAAGAAATAATCATCTGTTGATATAACAAGTGAACTTATACCTAATGACTTTAAATATAAAGCAAGTTTTTTAGATGTAGTAGTTTTACCTGAAGATGATGGACCTGATATAAAAATTGCCTTTATATTTTTATTATTTGCAACATATCCAGCAATATTCTCCATATTTTGATTATATATAATTTCATTAGTTTGTATAAAATCATCTATTTTACCATCAACTATTATTTTATTTAAATCACCTGCATATTTAACACCCATATTAGCAAGTTTATTCTCATAATCTTTAAATGCTTCTAATACCTTAGGAGTTGGATTATATTTAGGAACTATATTGTCAACAGGATAACTAAGTAGTATACCTTTATTTGAAATCAAAGTTAAATCAAAACGAGATAATATTTTAGTTGAAGCAGGTAATATATAATAAAAATAATTATATTCATCATCAAGTTCATACATAGTAACAGAATCATTTGTCATATATGTATAATTTAACATTTTCTCTGTTTCACCTAAATCTTGTACATACTCATAAGCATCATCTCTTGAAACATTTATTGCTCTAATAGGTAAATCATTATCACACATTTCTTTCATTCTTTTTTTAATCAAAGATACAACTGATTTATCTATATCTTTTTTCATACTTAATTCAGTATAAATACCTTTATCTAATGAATGCTTAATGTAAACCTTTACTTTATCTCCAAATAAATCTTTTATAGCATTAATATATACATATTCTAGTCCTTTCATGTATATTTTTTGCCCAATTCTATCACTTACTTTAATATAGTTTACATAGCAATCTTCTACTATTTCAAAATCTGCTGGTACTGCTTCTCCATTTATTCTAAGAGCAATTACTTCTCCATCATTAATTTTATTTAATACTTCTCTTACTGTTGTACCAGAACTTACCACCATATCATTAGCATCTTCAAATATTAAGCTAATTTCTTTTGTAACTTCCATTTTAACACCCTCTTTATTATATTAATAATATCAAATTATAAGTATTTTGTGAATAATAATTACAAAACTTTACTAAAATAATATTAGGTGATATTATGCATATTCCATATATTTTAGATGATAATAAAGTATTTGATTTATATTCAAAACTACTTACAAATAGAATTATATTCATTGAAGGAGAAATAAATGATTATTTATCTAACTTAGTTGTAGGAGAACTTTTATATTTAGATTCAATTAATAATGATGATATTTATATTTATATAAATTCACCAGGAGGTAGTATTACTGCTGGAATGGCTATATATGACACTATGAAATATGTAAATAGTACAGTTATTACAGTAGGTATTGGTATTTGTGCATCAATGGCCGCTATTATTCTTTCAAGTGGAGATAAAAGATATTCTCTTCCAAATACTGAAATAATGATACATGAACCTCTTGGTGGTGCTAGTGGACAAGCAACTGAAATAAAAATTGTCGCAGATAGAATTATTAAACTTAGAAGTAAGATTAATAAAATTCTTTCTAAAAATACAGGTAAACCTCTTTCTAAAATAGAAAAAGATACAGAAAGAGACTATTATATGGAACCAAAAGAAGCACTAGATTATGGACTAATTGATAAAATAATTGATAAACATATATAAAAAGTTTTTTAGGTACTTACTAAAAAACTTTATTTATTATTTTCTACTATTTCTTTAATTTTTCTAAATCTATGATTAATTCCACTTTTAGTAATTGGTTTTTCTGTTTCACTACTTATAATTTCTGCTAGTTCTGACATAGAACTTTCAGGATATTTTTCTTTATATGTACAAATATCTTTTATTTTTTCATCAAGTAAATCAAAATCTCTAATAGTTTTTAATTTTTTAATTAATTCTAATTGTTCATTAGATGCATTTATACTTTTATCAACATTTGCTTGTTCACAATTATTAAGTCTATTTGTCATATTCTTATGATCTCTATATATTCTAATATCTTCATAATAAAATAATGATGTTGTTGCATTTAGTATTTTAATAAAATCACTTATTCTTTCTGCTTCTTTTATATATACCATATAATTTTTATCTCTTTTTATTACTTTACTTTTAAAATTCATTTCATTTAATAAGTCATTTACAAATTCAGCAGTAGATAAATTAGATATAACAAATTCACAGTGGTATCTACTAGTTTTAGGATCATTTATGCTTCCACACATCATAAATACTCCTCTTAAATAGGCTTGCTTTACACTAAGTTCATCTACTAAATATGAAGATGGTACATATAATCTATCTCCATCTTTTATTATAGATAAGTCATTTAAAATTAAATCTATTTTATCCTTTACTATTAATGTAACTAATTTATTTTTTCTAAGTGAATTTACTTCACTAGTATCCATAGTTATATTTATATGATATGTTTCTTTTAATAATTTATATATTCTTCTTGCTACACTAATATTTTCAGTTATTATTTCAAATCTATCATCATATATTTTAGCACCAATATTTAATATAGCAGAAAGTTCAGCCATATTTTCCATATCACTATATTCAATACTACTAATTTCATTTTTAATATTAGATGTGAATGACATAATAACCTCCAAAACTTAACTATATTATACACTATATAATTTAAAAATTATATTTTTATTTTATATCTTCCCACCATTTTGTTTGATAATTTTTATATTCTTCTATACTAAATGTTTCTCCAAGTAATGGTGTAACATAATTTATATTTTTTTCTTTTGCATACATAGTAAATCTTGATACAGGATCATCCCAAGAATGATTAGATAAATTGAAAGCACCATAGTGTATAGGCATACTAATACTTGCATTCATATCAATTGATGCTTCTACTGCTTCTTCTGGAAACATATGAATATTATGCCAATTTACACTATATTGAGCACAATCTAACATAGCAAAATCTATATCACCATATTTTTCTTTTATTTCTTTAAAATGTTTTCCGTATCCTGTATCTCCACTTTGATAAATAGTATGATATTCATCTTTAAAAATCCATGATGACCATAATGTTTTATTTTTATCAACTATAACTCTTCCTGAATAGTGAATAGCAGGTGTACTTGCAATAGTAAGACCATTTATGTTTACTTCTTCCCACCATGCCATATTAGTTATTTTGTTTTCATTTATTCCAAATTTAATTAAATCTTTATCTATACCAAGTGGTACTATAAACTTATCAGTAATATTTTCAAGTAATTTTAATGTTTTATAATCAGTATGATCATAATGGTCATGTGTAATAACTACTGCATCTATATGAGGTAAATCTTCTACATTTACAGTGTTTTCACTATATCTTTTTGGGCCTATAAATGATACAGGAGATGTTACATTTGAAAATACCGGATCAATTAAAATATTCATATTATGCATTTGTAGTAATATTGAAGAATGACCAAACCATGTTACTTTAACATCATTTAGATTTTCAAGTTCACTATATGTATATTTTTTATATGGCAACTCTTCTTTTGGAACTACTCCTTTACCACTAGTTCTATTTTTATAAGGATCTACCCATGATGTATATAATGATACTTCTTCTTCATTATGAAACATTCCATCTTTAAAATTAACTGCCCTTTTAGAATAATCTTCTGTATCTTTAAAAATAGGAATATAACCAAAAGGTTTATATAATAAAACAAATAATATAATTGATATTATTATAAGTATTAATATTGAAAATGTGATTAATATTACTTTTACTACTTTATTCATATTTCTCCTATTTAACTTTATTAAATAATTTTCTAGCATTCATATACATTATATCATTTGTAGTTTCTTTGTCAAAATTATTATTTAAATCACTTTCTAATTCTTCTTTAATATATCTATAATTATATATAGGTAATTTTTTATAATCTTCATCTCCTTTTGAAAAAGTCATATCATCTGTACTTAATAATACTTTATCAAATCCTATAATGTTACCAATATATTTTATATGTTCAATATATTTTCTTCTTAATTCTTTATTACTAACATTATTTTTTAATGCATTTTTTACTACAAAATTTCTATTAGAACAAACACCAATATATCCATTAACTTCTTTAATTTTTTTAATTTGTTCATCAGTTAGATTTCTATTAATATCACATAATTTTTTACTATTAGAGTGACTTGCATAAATATAAACTTCTTTTCCATTCTTTTTTTCTTCTTTTACTAATTCAATAATATCATCAAAAGTTTTACTATTTGCATGTGATAAATCAATAATCATTTTTAAATCAATTATTTTTTTAATTAATTTTTTACCTAAATTTGTAAGTCCATAAGTATCTCTATTACCACTTGCATATTTATTTGGTTCATTCCAAACTATATTTACTACTCTAACACCTAAATCATAAAGTATTTCTAAATCATCTATGTTTTTTAGAAAATCACAGCCCTCTAAACCATATAAAACATCTATATATTTAGGCATATATTTTTTAGTCAAATTAATACTACTTTCAAACATATCAATAATGTTACTACTATCTTTATAATATTCTTTATTGTATTCCCTATCCATTTCATCTTTACTCATAAAGCACATAGTAGCAGTAAGTCCAATTATATTATTCTTGTTATAACATTCCATCCATTTTTCAATATTATCAAAATTATTATTAAGTTTAGCCATATACATAGCAGTTAATAAATCATAATGCAAATCGTACATAAATGACTCTTCCTTTCTATTAATTATTATATACAAAACTTATTTTTTATATTATAAAAGATTACTTTTTATCGTAATCTTATTAATTTTTAGATTTATTTAATACAAGTATTAAAATTTCACTAATTGCTGATAATATTATACTTCCAATTAAACACCATGTAACATATTGTTTTGAACTTATTCCTGTTATTATTTCTTCATCCTTATCTTCATTTTCATCTGATATATTATTTTCTATCTCATCATTTATATTGTCATCTGGTATATTATTTTGATTATTATCAGTTATATTTTCTTCTTCATTATTATCTTCTTCATTTTCTTCATTATCTAAACTTATAATTCCAGATATTGAATTATAATAATTATTATCTCTATAAGTATTTAACAATTTATATGCTTTTATTTGTTCTCCTTGATATTCTATATTATAAGTTTTATTTTTATCATAAGCTACTAAATCATCATTAGAAACTAAAAGATTATAAACAATTCTATACATTTTTTTATTAATTTCTACAAAGTAAATATCAAAACCATAACTTGTTCTATTATAGTATTTTGTAGTATATTTTTTATTTGTTTTTAAATATGTTTTTTTATTTAAAGTTTTATCTTCCAAAAGACTTAAACCTTTATCAGTTATATAATCTATATCATTTAAAACTGTATATTCACTATCTAATGTTAAAAATATTAATTCATTTTCAATTTTTTCTGCAATCAATTCTTCATCTATAAGTGCATTTTTACCATTATATTCTATATAATAAGATTGATGATGTCCTTGATCATTAATAACATATTTTATATTTACCTTATCATATCTTTTAAGCCCTATTCCATAATCAGATTTTCCCATATAGTAATAGTTATTATTATTTTTAATTAGTTGACCAATTTTAATAGGTAAAAATCCTGCACAAGTATCATAATAAATATAGCCACCAATATTACCATCTGAAATATATATCCAAGCACCATCTTTTACTGCTTCAATTCTGCTTTCTAAATCAATATCTTTTTCAAGATAAACATTAATATCACCTTTTATTACTCCAATTATATCATAAAATATTCCAGGTCCACTTCTTACTTCTGTATCTTCATATGTATAATATTCAGATTTTTCAAGTTCTGGTTTTTTATTTGTATAATCATTAACACTTTTTAAATCACTTGCTTTAACATATCCATCAAATTTTCCATCTTCACTATAAACTGATAAAATATAATCATCTTTCATTTTTAATTCATCAGATTCTACTTTTAATTTTGTGTTATATGGAATTATTTCATTTGTTTTTTTATAACCCTTATCATCTGAATTATCATATACAACTGCGCCGTTTTTATTAGAAACTATAACTTCGGAATCACTATATCTTAAAAAACTACAATCTGCTTTTACTAAACTGCAACAAATAAAGAAAAAAAGAATAATTATTAAAATCTTTTTCATTTCAATACTCCTAAAATATAAAGTAATTTAATATTAATCCTAAACCACAAGATGCAATATTTAATATTAAAGATAATATATAAGAATTAATTTTACTATAATTTAAATATTTTTTATAAATAAATCCTTCTACTAATACAACCACTATTTCTAAAACTATAAAACAAATTAATTGAGCAGTTTTTCCGTATTCAAATAATATTAATGGATGAATACAATTCATTAATGGATTAGTTAATATATTAACTAATAATACGTTTAATAAATCTTTTTTTCTTAAACCTAATATTAATGCAAATAATATTTCTACAACAAGAGTAACTGCTAAACAATATATCAATACTTTTAAATATTCTGTATACATTATCATATTTTCACCTACTTTACTTAATTTTATCACTTGTATATATACTTTTCAATTTTAAAAAATTATATTTACATTTAAAAAGATTACTTTTTATCGTAAT
>CANRJN010000057.1 GCA_947630945.1 uncultured Bacilli bacterium
TAAAGTAGTTGATATAACAAATGAAATAATTAGTGATAATGATTATGTATTTTTAATTAATTTTAATGAAGGAGTTATACCAACAAATTATAAAGATGAAGACTATTTTAATGATAAAATTAAAGATAAATTAAATATTAGTGTGTCTTCTGAATTAAATAAAAATGCTAATCTTGAATTACAAGAATGTATTAGTAAAATTAAGAATTTAATAGTTACTTATAGTAAATATGATACAAATAATGAAATATTTGTATCTCCTTCTTATGATGAAAAATTATTTGTAAACAAAGAAATAAATATTAATTTTAATAATTCTAATTTATATAATAAAACAAAATTAGTTAGTAATATGGATGAATTAAATAAATTTGGTGTTATGTCAGATGAACTTATAGTATTAAATAATCATTACAAAGATATTAAATATTTAGATTATAACAATAAATTTAAAGGTATTGATATTAAATCATTACATGAATATTTAACTAAAGGATTAACTCTATCTTATACTAGTATTAATTCTTATTATGAGTGTGCTTTTAAATATTATTTAAATTATATATTAAGATTAAATAAATATGAAGATAATTTTAGTACAGTAATAGGTAATATATTTCATGAAGTATTATCCTATGCATTTAATGATGATTTTGATTTTGATAGTAAATGGAAAGAATCAGTAGAAAAAGAAAATACTAGATATTCATTTAATAATATGGAGAAGTTTTTTCTAAGTAATTTAAAAGATGAACTCATTTTGATAATTGAAACTATTAAAGAACAATTAAAATACACATCACTTAAAAAATCTATGTATGAAAAAGAAGTAAAAATTGAAATTAATAAAGATTTAAACATTATCTTTACAGGTAAAATTGATAAAGTTTTATATGATGAATTTGATGGTAAAACAATATGTGCAATTATTGACTATAAAACAGGCTCTACTAGTATGGATTTAAAATATATTCCATTTGGTTTAAAGATGCAATTACCTGTTTACATTTATTTACTTAAAAATTCTAACATTATTGACAATGTAAAAGTTGGAGGATTTTATTTACAAAAAATTATTAGTAGTGATAGAGATGTAAACACTAGAATATCTAATTTAAAATTACAAGGATATACAAATAGTGATGAAAGTATTATTGAAAAAGTAGATTCTTCTTATGCAGATTCTAAAATTATAAAAAATCTTAGATTAACTAATAATGGTTTTTATAAACATTCTAAATTATTAAGTGAAGAAGAGATAGATGATTTATCTATTCTAGTTGGAAATAAAGTAAAAGAAGCATCTAATGATATAATAAGTGGTAAATTTGATATTAATCCAAAGTGCATAAAAAGTAATAATATTGGATGTACTTATTGTAAATTTAAAGATATTTGTTATATGAAATATGAAGATACCGTTAAACTTAATATTGAAAGTGAGGTAGAAGAAGATGCCTAATTGGACAAAAGAGCAAAGTGAAGCAATTGAAAAAAGTGGTAGTAATATTATAGTTAGTGCTGGTGCTGGAAGTGGAAAAACTGCTGTTTTATCAGAAAGAGTACTTGAAAAAGTTAAAAATGGTATTCATATTAATGAACTTTTAATACTTACATTTACTAAACTTGCTGCCGCTGAAATGAAAGATAGAATTAGAAAAAAATTAGTAAAAAATGGGTTTAATGATGAAGTAAATCTATTATCATCTTCATATATTACAACATTTGATTCTTTTGCATTATCAATTGTTAAAAAATATCATTATTTATTAAATCTTTCTTCTAATATTTCTATTACTGATGAGTCTTTGGTTAAAATAGAAGAAAAGAAAATTATTGATGAAATATTTGAAAGTCTTTATGTGAGTGGTAATACTGATTTTGAAAATTTAATTAAAAATTATTGTGTTAAAAATGATAATTATTTGAGAAGTTTAATACTTGGTATTGCTAGTAAAATAGATGGATACATTGATTCAAATGATTATATAAATTATATAGAAAATTATTTTTATACAGATGAAAATATTGAGAGTATTCTAAGCGAATATGAAAACTTTATAAATGAAAAGAAAAGAATTATAAAATTAGAGCTTAATAATATGGAAAGTTATTTTGATAATGATTATATGGAAAGTGTTCATAATCTTTTAGATAATTTATTAAATTCTAATCCTTTTGAATTAAATTTATATGGTAGTATTAGTTTTCCAAGAGTTAGAAGAGGTACAGAGGAAGATGCAAAAATACTAAAAGAAAGAGTTAAAAATTTAGTTAATGAATTACTATCATATGGTAGTTATGGTAATAAAGATGATATTAAATATAGTATTATAAATACTAAATCTATTGTGTTTGCAATATTAGATATTGTTAAACTATATATAGAAAAATTAAATACATATAAAACCCTAAATAACATTTATACTTTTAATGACATCGCTAGATTTGCAATTAAAATATTAAAAGAAAATGATTCTGCGAAAAATGAACTTAAATATTCTTTTAAAGAAATAATGATTGATGAATATCAAGATACTAATGATGTACAAGAGTTACTTATGAGTTATATTGAAAATAATAATGTTTATATGGTAGGAGATATTAAACAATCTATATATAGGTTTAGAGGTTCTAACCCTAATATATTTAAAAATAAATATGATAAATATTTTAATAATGATGGTGGATATAAAATAGATTTAGTTAAGAATTTTAGAAGTAGAAATGAAGTAATTAATAATATTAATAACATATTTAAATTACTTATGGATGATGAAATTGGTGGCGCTAATTATAAATTAAGTCATGAAATGGTTTATGGTCTTACTAAATATGATGAAGAAAAAGTAAATGATTTTAAATATGATATTGATGTACTTGAATATGAAAATGCTACTGAAAGTGAATATGATGATAGTGAAATAGAAATTTTTACTATTGCAAAAGATATTAAAGAAAAAATAAATTCTAAATTAAAAGTATTTGATAAAAATACAGAAACAATGAGAGAAGCCACTTATAGTGATTTTGTTATTATATTAGATAGAAGTAATTATTTTAATGATTTTAAAAAAATATTTGAATATATGGGTATTCCACTTACTGTACTTAGAGATGATAAATTAAATACAAGTAATGATATATTAATTATAAAAAATATAATTGATTTTATAATAAGAATTCATAATAAAGATTATGGTATTGAGTTTAGATATGATTTTATGAGTATAGGAAGAAGTTTCTTATATGAATATAGTGATAGTGAATTATTTGAATATTTTAAAAATAATAATTTTTATGATAGTAAGTTATTTAAAGATTTTAGTAATTTTGATTCATTAAATTCTATGTCATGTAGTGAAGTATTAGATAAAATATTAGATATAACAGATTTTTATTCTAAAATATATAAAATAGGTAATTATGAAGATGTTAATGTTAGAATTAAATCAATTTATAATTTATCCATTGATTTAAATAATATTGGTTATAGCATATTAGAATTTAGAGATTATTTAAATGAAATATTAGATAATGGGATTGATATTAAATATAAAACATATAACTCAAATAGTGATAGTGTTAAGATTATGACTATTCATGCATCTAAGGGACTTGAATATCCAATTTGTTATTTTGCAGATTTAGATCATAAATTTAATACTATGGAATTAAAAGATTTATTTATTGTTGATAGAAAATATGGAATAATTGTTCCAAATGAAATAAATGATAATAATAAAAATGAAACTAGTATTTTAAAAGAATTATATAAAAATAATTTTATGAAAGAAGAAATAAGTGAAAAATTAAGATTATTTTATGTAGCACTTACAAGAGCAAGAGAAAAATTAATAATTATAGTACCTAAGAAAGATGTACCTCAGTTAGAAAAAGATGAAAATGGTGTTATTGATAAAATAAGAAGATTAAGTTTTAATAAGTTATCAGATTTTATTATAATGGAAAAACCATATTTAAACGAATATTTTAGTGATATAGATATAAATTCATTAAATTTAACTAAGGATTATTTATTACAAAAGAATAAAATTAATAATATAAATAAAAGTAGTGAAGAATTCGTAGTAAATGAAATAAGTATTGAAAATGAAGAAGTAGATGAAGAACATTTTTCAAAAGAATCTATTGAAATTATAAGTAAAGATGAAATTAAAAATATGGAATTTGGTACTAAAATACATGAAATGTTTGAATTAATTGATTTTAAAAATTATGATGAATCTATTATTAAAAATGAATTTTGTCGTAATAAAATTAATAAATTTATGAAAAGTAAATTATTAGATGATATTAAAAATGCAAATATTTATCATGAATATGAATTTATGTATGAAAAAGATAATACGGAGTATCATGGAATAATTGATTTAATGATAGAACATGATGATTATATAGATTTAGTTGATTTTAAACTTAAAAATACTACTGATGAAAAATATATAAAACAATTAAATGGTTATAAAGATTATATAAATAGTATTAGTGATAAAAAAGTAAATTTATATTTGTATTCTATAATAGATGAAAAAGTAATAGCAATTTAATATTACTTTATATATTAAAAATTAGTTTATCTAAAAGCATATAGTTTGATATATATGCTTTTTGTAAACTTTATTGTAAATTTGATTTTCCTACTTGATATATATATATATATGTTACAATTGAAATAGTAAGGATAGGTGTAGAAGTAAATGAAAAAAGAGAAAAAGAAAATTAGAATATTTGAGGATAATGTAATTAGTTTAAAAACAATTATAACGTCAACTAAACTTATATCATTAGCATTGGTTACTATAAATATAGTTTATTTAATAATTACACTTGGCTATTCTATTTTTTCAACTAAAACTATATTTAATAATACATTTGAAAATATATTAAAAGATGATACTACTGTAAATTATATATTAAAAATAAATGATTATTCATCAATATCAGATATACAAAATGCTATTGAAACGGATGGTGTTAAAACAACATTTTACTTATTAGAAATTGTAGTTCCAACATTAATTATAATTTTTGTATTTATATTATCTATAATTTTAGGTAAAAAGTTATATAATTTTATAAAAAATGTTAATTCCGATAAAGATTTATTTACTAATAAAAAGGTAGAAGAATTACAAAAAATGAGAAGTCTAATTTTAGATATATGTATTTTTCTATTTTTACAATTTAACTTAACATTTTTAATATTTTATGTTCTTTTGGATTTTATGTTAGAAATAATAATATACTTGTTTAGTCATTGTGTAGAAAAAGAAAAATAATGTTAATAATAGAAGAATTAATAAAGTGATTTATTAATAAAAATTTAAAATAAAGAAGAAATAAAATCTATAAAATACTATAAATTTATAGATTTTTTTAATTATATATTCACTTTATTTTTAAATATGTTAAAATTATATCTGGTGAAGTGAGGCAATATGAAAATTATAGTCGTTGGTATTGGAAAACTAGGGGAATATCTTACTAGAAGTTTAGTTAAAGATAATAATGAAGTAACACTAATTGATAAAGATTTTAGTTTAAATAAAGAACTTATTAACAATGAAGATGTTAATTATGTATGTGGTAGTGCACTTGATAGTAATGTTTTACTAGAAGCAGGTGTAGATACATGTGATTTAATAATATGTGTTATGAATAGTGATGAACAAAACATATTATGTTCTTTACTTGCTAAAAAATTAGGTGCTAAAAATACAATAGCAAGAATTCGTTCATTAGAATTTAGTAGTTCAATTAATTTACTTAAAGATGAACTTGGTCTTTCAATGGCTATAAATCCAGAACAATTAACTGCTTTAAATATTGCTAAAACATTAAGTATTCCAAGTGCTTTAAATGCAACATCATTTTTAAAAGGTAAACTTCAAATGATATCTTTAAAAATTAAAAAAGGTTCTATATTAGATGGAATTAGTATAAATACTTTATCTAAAAGACATAATTTAAATGTAATAATATGTGCCTTAGAAAAGAATAATATTATGATTGTTCCAAAAGGAAATACTAGATTAAAAGCAGGAGATAAAATTAGTGTTGCTGGAACTATTAAAGATATTAACGAGTTTTTAACATTTGCAGATTTAATACTTAATAAAACTAAAAAAGTTATGATAGCAGGTGGATCATCTACTGCTGTTTACTTAGCAAAATACTTAATGGATATGAAAATGAATGTTAAAATAATTGAAATAGATAGTGAAAGATGCAAAGTATTAAGTGAATTACTTCCAGGAGTATTAATAATAAATGCAGATGTATCAAACCAAGATGTATTATATGAAGAGGGTATTGAAGAAGTAGATGCTTTCATATCACTTACAAGTATAGATGAAGAAAATATAGTATATTCAATGTTTGCATCAATAAAAAATATACCTAAAATTATTACAAAAGTTAATCATATTGATTTATCTGGTATAGTTGAAAAAGCAAATATTGATACAGTAATAACACCTCATAGAATTGCAACTAATCAAATAGTTAAATATGTACGCGCTATTGAAGATAGTCAAAAAAGTAGTTGTGAAGCAATATATAAATTTAATGATGATATTTTTGAAATGCAAGAATTTAATGTTAAAAATGATTTTATAGGTATTAATAAAAAAATAAAAGATATGAATATTAAAGAAAATATATTAATCGTTGCTATTCAAAGAGGTAGAAATGTAATTATGGCAAATGGTAATGAAAAAATTATGTTAAATGATACAATTGTCGTAATTGATGGTAATGATTCTATTAGAAAAATAAATGATATCTTGGAGTAAAATATGAAAAATAAAATTATTTATAATTATATTGGTAAAGTATTAATTGCTTTTTCAATTTTAATGCTATTTCCAATGATAATATGTTTAATAAAAAAAGAAAGTTTAATTCCATTTTTTATACCATTTTTAATATCATTATTAATTGGTGTACTACTTAATTTAATTAAAATTGAAAATAAAACATTATATGCAAAAGATGGATTTATTATAGTTTCTTTATCTTGGATAGTAATTAGTTTAATAAGTGCACTTCCATTTTATATTTCACATTATAGTGGTTATATTGATGGAGTTTTTGAAGCAGTATCTGGTCTTACTACAACAGGTGCTAGTATATTTAAAGATGTAACAATCTTACCAAAGAGTTTATTATTTTGGAGAAGTTATATGCACTTTATTGGTGGAATGGGTGTACTTACTTTTGTTATGGCTGTAATTCCACTTTCAAGAAAAGATAAATCAATGCATGTTTTAAATGCAGAAATGCCAGGTAATAATGTTGCTAAAATTGTTCCTAGTACAAAGAAAATGTTATTATATTTATACGCGTTATATTTATCACTTTCATTATTAGAAATATTTTTCTTAATGATAGGAAAGGTTAGTCTTTTTGATAGTTTACTTATTACAATGTCAACTGTTAGTACCGGAGGACTTACATTTTTAAATGATAGTATTGCATCATATAGTTCATATGTGAAATTAATAGTTGCTTTATTTATGTTTTTATCAGGAGTTAATTTTAATATTTATTTACTTTTAGTTATGAAAAAGAATAAAGCAATATTAAAAAGTGAAGAATTAAAAGTATATATTTTATTATTTATATTCTCAATAATATTTATATTTATTAATATAAGCAACTTATATCCAGATAAAACTACTGCAATTATAAGTTCAATTTTTCATGTAAGTTCTATTATGACTAGTACAGGTTTTTCAGTAGGAGATATAAATGTATATCCAACTATATGTAGAGTATTTTTATTATTTTTAATGGTAGTTAGTGCTTGTGCTGGTAGTACATGTGGTGGATTTAAAATATCAAGATTAATATTATGTTATAAAAGAATAAAAAGAGATATATTAAAAATAATACATCCAAATAGTGTACAAATAATAAAATATGAAGGTAAAAGAGTTGATGATACTCTAATAGATAGTAATTCAACATTCTTATTTCTATATACAATTTTATTAATTATAATTACTTTGATTGTAAGTATTGATGGGTACTCATTTGAAATAACACTTAATGCAGTATTTTCAACATTTTCAAATACAGGACTTTGTTTTGAAATATCAAATTTTTCAATTTTTAGTGGTTTTTCTAAGATAGTAATGAGTCTTGGTATGTTACTTGGAAGACTTGAAATATTCCCAATTGTTGTGTTATTTAGTGAATTAAAGAAAAATATTTAAAAATTAATTAAAAAACATAAAATTTAAATAATAGAAATCATAAAATAATTATGACTTCTTTTTTTATAGGTTGTGTTAAACATAATGACTGATAAATAAAAAGGTGGTATAATTAAAATAGCCAAACAAAAGATAAAGGAGGAG
>CANRJN010000058.1 GCA_947630945.1 uncultured Bacilli bacterium
CCATTTGATAATGAACTTGTTAAATATTTATTTTCTGCACTTCTTACTAAATTTTGCACTTCTGTTACAAATGTATTTTGTTTTGCACTTCTATATAATTTAAGCACATTTGGTAATGCTATTATTACAAGTATTGCTAATATTGCTATTACTGCAAGTAATTCTACTAATGTAAATCCTTTTTTATTTTTCATTTATAAATACCTCTTCTCTATTTTTACCTTTTCATTATATCATATATATATATATATATCAAGAGGCACCTTACAAATTTTACAAAAAAATAGATTGAATTTTCAATCTATTTTACTTGTTTAATTGATACTTTCATAGTATAGTCATTAATCTTAACTTCTTCTTTTGAAGATTTACTTTCTTCAAGAGATGTTGCTAGTACTTCATCCATAATATATTTTTTAAATTGATTAACTGCAGATACAATTTCTTTTGGTCCTGAATATTTCATTTCAATTCTATCTGCTATATCAAATCCACTAGTTTTTCTTAAATTTTGTACTTTTGATACTATTTCTCTTGCAAGACCTTCATTTATTAAATCTTCACTAAGTGCCGTATTGATTACTACAGTTTTATAATTTAACATAACTGCTTTATATCCATCTTTTGCATTAATATCTTTAAGTACATAATTGTTTTCTATTGTATATTCCATACCATCAAAATTAAGTTTTAAAGTACCATTTTCTAATTTTTTAACATCTTCACTACTTATATTAGATAAATATTCACTGAATTTATTAATATTACTTCCAAATAATTTACCTACTTCTTTGAAGTTTGGTTTATATTGAATAGTTAAATATTTACTCATATCACTTTCCCAAACAATATTTTTAACATTTAATTCTTCTTTAATTAAATCTTCAAATTCTAAAATAGTATCTTTATATTTTTCTTCAAATAATACTTCACTAATTGGTTGTCTTACTTTAATTTTTGCTTCATCTCTAATATTTCTAGCAAGTGAAATTAATTCAATTACTAAATCCATTTTATTTTCAAGTTCTGTATTTATTAATTTTTCATTAACTTTTGGATAATCTGAGAGATGTACACTTTCTTCATCTGTTAATTTTGTATAAATTTCATCACTTATGAATGGTACAATTGGAGCTATTAATTTACATATTCCACATAATACATCGTAAGTTGTTTTATAAACTGCTTTTTTAGAATTATCAAGTTTACTTCCCCAGAATCTTCTTCTATTTCTTCTTATATACCAGTTAGATAAATCATCACATACAAAGTCTTGGATAAAGTGTACTGTCTTATTCATATCATAATGGTCCATGGCATCTGTTACATTTTTAACTAAATTATTATATTTAGAAAGTAACCATTTGTCGATGTCTTCAAGATCTTTATATTTAACATCAAAACTTCTTGGATCAACTTTATCAGTATTTGCATACATTTCAAAGAATGTATATGTATTTTTAAGAGTACTCATGAATTTAGAGTTTACTTCTTTAATACCATCTTCATCAAATTTAAGTGGTGTCCATACAGGACTTACATGTAACATATACCATCTAGTAGCATCAGCACCATATTTATCCATAACTGTAAATGGTTCAACTGCATTACCACGAGATTTATGCATTTTTTGTCCATATTTATCAAGTAATAAATCATTTACAAGTACATTTTTATAAGGTGCTACGTCTTTTAAGAATACAGATATTACTATTAATGAATAGAACCATCCTCTTGTTTGATCAATTCCTTCTGCTATAAAGTCTGCTGGGAAATGAGTATCAAAATATTCTTTATTTTCAAATGGATAATGATATTGTGCAAATGGAACAACTCCACTATCAAACCAAACATCAATAACATCTGGAATTCTTGTCATTTCTTTACCACACTCTGGACATTTAATATGTACATTATCAACATATGGTTTATGTAAATCAATATCATGATCTATTTTTTCTATTGATTTTTCTACGAGTTCATCAATTGAACCTATCATTTCTTTATGTCCACAAGAACAAGTCCATAAAGGAATTGGGCATCCCCAATATCTACTTCTCGAAATTCCCCAATCTTGTAAGTTTTCAAGCCAATTTGCAAATCTCTTTTCACCTACATAATCTGGAAACCAATTAACTCTTTTATTTGCTTCAACAATTTTATCTTTAAATGCAGTTACTTTAATATACCATGCTGGTTTTGCCATATATATTAATGGTGACTTACATCTCCAACAATGAGGATAATTGTGAGTTAATTTTATTTTCTTAAATAATTTATCATTTTTCTTTAAATAATCTATTATTTCAAGTTCTAATTCAGGATCTGTAACAAGTCTTCCTTTCCATGGACCATCTGTGTACTTTCCATCAAGTCCAACAGGGCAAAGCATTGGTAAATCATATTTTTGACCTACTAAGTTATCATCTGCACCAAATGCAGGAGCAGTATGTACAATACCTGTTCCATCTTCCATAGTTACATAACTATCACATGTAACAAAGAATGCTTTTTTATCTACTTTAAAGAAATCCATAAGTTGTTCATATTCTATATATTCTAGGTCTTTTCCTTTATATGTTTCAAGTACTTTATATTCACTTCCAAGTACACTATCAGCAAGTTTACTTGCAAGTATAAATTTATATCCTTTACTATCTACTTTAATATATTCTTCATCTGGATTTACACAAAGTGCAACATTTGCAGCAAGTGTCCATGGAGTTGTTGTCCATGCTAAGAAGTATTCATCTTTTCCTTTTAATTTAAATGGTATGATTACTGAATTTACATCTACTTCTTGATATCCATCTGCTACTTCATGACTAGAAAGTTCTGTTCCACATCTAGGACAATATGGTAAAACTTTATGACTATGGTATACAAGTCCTGCATCAAAAAATTGTTTTAAAATCCACCATTCACTTTCTACATATTCATTTTTAAATGTTATATATGCATTTTCTGTATCAATAAATTGTCCCATTCTATCAGTTAAACGAACAAATTCTTTTTCATTTAATCTTACATTTTTCTTACATTCAGCACAGAATTTTTCTACACCATATTTTTCAATGTCATTTTTATCTTTAAATCCAAGTAGTTTTTCAACATTAACTTCTGTTGGAAGTCCATGAGTATCCCATCCTACTTTTCTATCTACTTTATATCCTTGCATTGTTTTATATTTGCAAACTGAATCTTTTAATATTTTAGCAAGTAAATGATGAATTCCTGGAAATCCATTAGCATAAGCAGGTCCATCATAAAAAACAAAATTTTCATGTCCTTCTCTATTTTCAATACTCTTATTTAGTATGTCAATTTTTTTCCAATGTTCAACCATTGATTCTTCTACTTCTTTAACTGTTCCTTTTTCTAATTCTTTAAATTGTTTCATACTTTTTTCCTCCTAATAAAATAAAAAGGAATGATACAAGGAGTCTATAAGACGGTACCATCCCTAAATTTAACTTAATTGATGTAACGTATCACACGTAC
The DNA here is from genome assembly GCA_947630945.1 of uncultured Bacilli bacterium. Lineage (GTDB taxonomy): Bacteria > Bacillota_I > Bacilli_A > RF39 > UBA660 > CAG-1000. The sequence continues at coordinate 3,502 of CANRJN010000058.1, forward strand.
TTATCTTATCCATAAGTAACATTAGAAGTGATCTATATATAACTTCAATTATTAGTTCACACCTTCCACTAACTCTCTTTAATATTCATTATATATCGTCTTCCTCATTTGTTTTACAACACAAATATTGTAACATTTAAAAATATGTTTGTAAAGTAATTTTATTACTAAATTTTTAATAATCAATCATATCACAAATATGAGATGAATCTATTAATAAATCATCATTATTTTTTTCAATAATATAGTATCCTATACATTCATTTCCAAAAGAATCATGTTCTAATGTAAAGAGATATGGACTATCATATGTATACAAAGTTTCAATATCAATTATTGCTTTATTATTTTCAAAATTAAATAAACTCGGATTATCTTTATAAATATTAATAATAGTGTCATTATTTATATCATAATTAATTTTGTATTCAGACATACTTTCCACATTTTTAATACAAATATAAAGTAAAATTGGTAATAAAATAAATATAATTATTTCTCCTATTAACTTTTTCATACTTTATCACCTACATATACACTAAAATGAATACTTGTTTCTACTTTTGAAAATGGTGTAAAATTTCTTTTAGATTTAGTATAAATATGAAAATAATATCTACCATCTTCTTTAACTATATCACTAATATCATGAATAAACTTTCCATCATATACTGTTTTACCCATTCTTTGTACCATCATAGTTTTATTTTCATCTATTATTTCTTTATAATCATAATTTCCATCTATATTATTATAACTAACTCTTTTATTAAATCTATTATATACTTCATATTCATTTACATTTAATATTATTTTATCTTCTCTATTAATTCTTGCAAATGAATCTTCAAAACTACATGAACTTTTATTACAATCATAATGATTATAACTATTAATAAATAATTTTTTATATTTAACATCTAATCTTGCTTTTAATTCTTGATCATTTATTTTAATTATGAATTTATTTTGAAAGTACCTATCTTTTCCATCTAATATAAATATAAAAGACACTACTAATAATATTATTAAGAAAAAATATACCATAGGTTTAAATATACTTCTATCCATATTATTCACCATTTTAATTTTATCATTTTAATTATGAAAGGAAAAGGAATTCTTTACAATTTATTAAAAATATGGTATAATATGAAGCAATTTAAGGGGGTTAGAAAATGAAAAATAAAAAGTTATTTAGTATAGTTACATTTGCATACGCGTTATTAATAACAGGATGCATGTATACAAGTCATATTGATAATGAAAAAGATAATAATGTAAAAGAAGCAATTTCTATTGAAGAAGTTGTTGTTAATGATGTAAAAAGTACACCTATTGAAGCAAATATAGTTAGTGATGAAGTTAATAATGTAGAAAATATAACTACTAACGAAGAAGATAATACAACTAAATTTTATGATACTAATTATATGGCATATATTAATAATGATTCTTATATTTATGGATATTATAATTATGATAATCCTATTGGCATTATAAATAAATATCAAAAAGTATTAGTTTTAAGAAGTAATGATGAATTTAGTTTAGTAGAAGATGAAAATGGTAATTTCTTTTATATTCCAAATGAATCAATTGAAACATTACCAGAATTATTTGTTGAAGTAGACATTGATTCTCAAAATGTAAAAATGTATGAAAATTATGAAGAAATTTTATCTTCACCTTGTACAACAGGTAAAAATTCTACTCAAACACCAGAATGTTATGATGCAGTAGATTGGATGGCATCTCCTTTCACATTAGAGGGTCCTGGATATAGTTGTCCTGTTAGTTATTGGATGCCATTTAATGGTGGTGTTGGTTTACATGATTATGTTTATCAAGATCAAACTATGTTTGGAACAGATTATTATAAAGAAAATGGTTCACATGGTTGTGTAAGACTTCCATATGATACTGCTAAAAGTATATATGAAAAAATTGATACTGATACATATGTACTCGTACATAAATAAAAAGTATTTCATTTTTTTGAAATACTTTTTTATATTTTAAATACTCCATAAATAAAAGGCGTTATAATATTTGAAAAATATAATACAAGTAAAGCACCAATTATTAGAAATGGTCCAAAAGGAATAATACCCTCTTTATTCTTTTTTAATGTTATTAATGAAAATATAAGTCCCGTAACAGATGCAAAGAATAATGAAATAAAACTATTTAAAAATCCAAGACTAAGTCCAATTACTCCCATTAGTTTAATATCACCATCTCCAAGTGATTCTCTTTTAAATATAACATTTCCAAATAATTTAATTGCATACATTAGAGCAAATAATACTATTGCAGAAATAATTCTCATTAATAAATTTGATTTATCAAATATAAAATATATTGTTATAAGTGCTATAACAGAAAGTACAAGTACTCTATCACTTATATAATAATATTCAAAGTCACTAACTATTGTAACAATTAATACACATGTAAGTACAGTAGATATAAAGAATTCCATATTAAATTTAAATAATATATAATTAACTGCAAACATAATAGCACCAACTACTTCACATATAAAATATATTGATCCTATTTTTTTCTTACAGTATGCACATTTACCACCTTGAATGATATATGAAAATATAGGAATATTCATATACCATTTAAGTGGCTTTTTACAAAAACAGCAAAAACTACTTGGATAAGTAGTTTTTATTTTATTTGGTATTCTATATCCCATGCAACCAAGGAAACTTCCCATAATTGCACCGACTAAAACAAGCCATATTATAATTATTGTATCCATATTATTTTCCCCCTTAATGTATAGTGTTATACATTCCAAACATTGGTATCAATACTGATATTAATATAAATCCTACTATTATTGCAAGTGATATAATCATTACTGGTTCTATAAATGTCTTTATCATATCAACTGATTGACGTTCTAATTTTTGATAATAATCTGCTACTTTTTCAAGCATTTCAGCAAGTTCACCAGTAGATTCACCAGTTACAATCATAAAGTATGCAACTTCTGGAATAGCCCAGTGATCTTTAAAAGTTTCACTCATCTTATTACCTTTAATTAAATTATCAATTGTCCTCATCATTATATCTTTATATATTTCATTACTTGTAATCTTAGCAAGAATATCAATACTATCTGCAAGTAATATATTGTTTTTTTGTAAAGATGAGAATGTTCTTGAAAATAATGACATTTCTTTGTATATAATTATTTTTCCTATTACAGGTATTTTCATAAATAATTTTTGCATTGAAACCCTAAATGCTTTAATATTTCTATATAAGTAAATGTAAGCAACAACTATTGCTATTGCACCAAATATTAAGAACATATATTTTGTTTGTAAGAATGCACTTATATCTAAACATATTTGAGTAATTGGATTAATTGGAGCATCCATAGATTCATATACTTCTACAAATTTAGGTACTATATATGTAAGCATGAATATAACTATTGCTATTGCAAATACAAATACTACAGCAGGATATGCAATTGCACTAATAATAGCACGTTTTGTATCTTCAACTTCTTGATAATAATCTGCCATTTCATCTAATGTATTCTCAATATTACCAATCATTTCAGCAGATTTTACCATATTAGTAAGTAATGGTGGGAAAGTACTTCCTTGTCTTTTTAATGCTTCTGAGAATGGTTGACCCATTGTTAACTCATATATAAGAGATTCATATATTGGTCTATATTTTTTCCTTTTATCTTGTTTAGCAAGAACTTTAACTGCATCAGTAAGTGGTATACCTGCTTTAATATATGTAGATAATTGTGTAAGCCAGAATATTAAATCTTTTGTTTTCATCTTTGTCTTAAATGCACTAGTTTCACCATGTAAGAAATTAATAAACTTACTAGTTACTATCTCATATACTATCATGCCTTCATCAGTAAGATAAGAATAAACATCCATTTTAGAGAATGCTGGGAAATATCCTCTGATAACTTTACCTTCTCTATTTCTTGCTATGTATCTATATGTAAGTTTTATTGGGTTTTTAACTGTATCTGGGCTATTTGGATTAATAACAAGTGGTACATAATTTTTTTCTTCTTTTTCTCTTTTCTTTTTAACAAAAGATAGATTCTCCCATTTTGCAGTTATAAACTCTGCTATTCTTTGTACTAATGGTTTTCCGGCAGTTTTTTCTAAATATCTATCCATATAAGCATCTCTCAATGCTTTATAATGATCATATATACCCTTTAAATATTTATAAATTGCTCTTGGAATACTTAAAAATACTGTTGAAAATATAAAACTAATTCCTTCTTTTACACTTCCAAATAATAATACAAATTCATTAGCAAAATTCATGAAAAATTTCTTAATAGCATAAAAGAAAGTTTCTCTCATAAAAGTACTTACTTTTCCAGACCCATATTTAAAATAACTATGTATTTTTTTAAACATTAAAATTATAAATCCAAAAATACCATAAATTCCTATAAAAATACTTTTTATTAAACTTTTTATTTCTTTAAATATAAAAACTATTATTTTAGATATAGATATTTTAGATCTATTTTTTACTTTTTTAGATTTTGCAGTTTTAACTTTTTTTTCTTTGATTTTCTTTTCTTTAACTTTTTTCTCTTTAACTTTCTTCTCTTTTTTTGCCATAACAAAATCTTCCTTCTTATTCTATATAAATGATTATAACATATAAAGAAAAAAATAAAAACACTTTTTTTAAAAATTTTCATATATTATTATAGGTGAATATAATGAATAGTAATCTTTTAGGCATATTAAAAAATATAAATTTATCATCAATTGCTAGCACTCCCGAGTTTTGCAGTTGACTTAAATTCAAATCTTATTCAACGTCAGTTAAATGCTGGCTTTTTCTTTGTCAAGTT
>CANRJN010000059.1 GCA_947630945.1 uncultured Bacilli bacterium
AGGTTCAGCCGGAGGAAAAGGTGGATATTCAGTAGGAGTAGTAAATTTAAAACAGAATGACGTTTTATATGTAGTAGTAGGATGTGCTGGAGGTGGAACTGGAGGTGCTGGTTATAATGGAGGCGGAAGAGGAGGAAGTGCAGCAGCCGGAGGAGGCGGAGCCACACATATAGCAAAAGTAACAGGATTATTATCAACTTTTTCAAGTAACAAATCTTCAATATTATTAGTAGCAGGAGGAGGCGGAGGTTCAGGAAGATCTGGTGCAGGTGGGTATGGTGGTGGACTTACTGGTGGTCAAGGTGCTATAGGTAATGGTAGTAAAGCAGGAGGAACTGGTGGAACACAAACATCATATGGAACAACACTTGATACAGGTAATGGTAGTCATGGATCTTTTGGTCAAGGAGGAAATCAAAAAGGAAGTCCTGCTAGTGGTGGAGGAGGCGGAGGCGGATTTTATGGAGGCGCAAGTGGTTTAAGTGGAGACTGGTATACTGGAGGCGGAGGAGGTTCAGGATATGTAGGTTCAGTTATTTCATATAGTAATATTACCGCAAATACAATAGCAGGAAATGCATCAATGCCATCCCCAGCAGGAGGAACAGAAACAGGTCATTCAGGAGATGGCTATATTAAAATAACATTTATGAATTAATATTAAAAAGGAAATTAAAAAAATATAATTTCCTTTTTATTTGAAAAGTATAACAATTACATATTAATTATTTATAATTATAATTTATAAAACTATATCTTTATAATCTATTTCATTTTAAATAAAAAAACACTACAAAAAAAACTAATAATATGTTAAAATGTATAAGGAGGATATTATGAATAAAATAACATTAATAATTGGAATAGTATTTATTGTAATAGGAATTCTTTTATATGTTTTAATACTTGTACTTAAAAATAATAAAAAGAAAAGCATAATGTCTTCAATAGATAAATTAACAACAGAAAAAAACTTAATAATATCAGCAAGCCTAATGACAGAACTATCAAAGGCAAAAAAATTAGTTAACAATAAAAAAACAGAGAAACAAGTAAATGAATGGCAAAAAAAGTTTGAAGAAATAGAAAAAGAAGATATGCCAAAATTAACAGATGATTTATTATCAATAGAAAATGATTTAGAATTAAAAGATTATGCAGGTGCTTATGAAAAAATAAATATAGCAGAAAAAGATATCTTTCATACAAAAGCAAAATCTATTGAATTACTAGGTGAAATAAAAGAACTTACTGAAAGTGAAGATAGAAATAGAGAAGCAATAACTAAATTAAAAAGTATATATAGAGAAATTGTATTTAAATATAATAAAAATAAAAATGATTATTCAGATGTATCAAGTAGAATAGAATTACAATTTGAAAACATAGATAAATTATTTAGTGCTTTTGAAATGTCTATTCAAAATAAAGAATATGAAGAACTTGGAAAAATAGTTAAAGTTTTAGATGATATGATAAATAACATTAGTATAGTAATAGAAGAAGCACCTACTATTGTAATGATGTCTAAAATGATTTTACCTAAGAAAATGAAAGATATTAAAAATGTAAGTGCTAAAATGACACGTGATGGATACAACTTAGAATATTTAAATATAGATTACAATATAGAAGAAACTAACAAAAAAATTGGTGAAATAATGGATAAACTAAATGTCCTTAACTTACAAGATTCTATATTTGAATTAAAAACTTTACTAGATTATTATGAAGGACTATATAATGATTTTGAAGCAGAAAAAAGAGGAAAGAAAGAATTTGAAAGAGGTATTATTAATATTACTGAAAGACTTAGTAAAGTAACAAGTATAGTTAAAAACTTATATGCTGAAATTGATAATATTAAAGATACATATGATTTAACTGATGATGAAGTATTAGTAATAGATGAAATAAATAAAGAATTAATAAGTGTAAAAGATAGTTTTAAATTAATAAATGATAGAACATTATCAAAGGTAATGCCATATTCAAAATTAAGTAATGAATGTGAAATGGTAGCAGTAAATTTATCAAAAGTTGAAGATAAATTAGAAACTACACTTAAAAATTTAGGAAGTTTAAAAGAAGATGAAGCACGTGCTCGTGATCAATTATATGAAATTAAAAATATAATTAATAATTCTAAATATAAAATTAAAGATTATGATTTACCAATAATTCCAGATAGATTTTATATAGAATTAAAGGAAGCACTAGAAGCAGTAAAAGAAATAAATAAAGAAATAGAGAAAAAACCTATTTCAATTAAAACATTAAATTTAAGAGTAGATACTGCTCGTGATTTAGCATTAAAGTTATATCAAACAGCATCTAGTACAACTAAAACAGCAGCAATGGCAGAAATGGCTATTGTTTATGGAAATAGATATAGAACAAGTAATAAAGAAGTTGAATCTGGTTTAAATATGGCATCTAAGGCATTTTATAAAGGTGACTATAAAGAATCACTTGAAAAAGTATTAAATGCTTTAAATATTGTAGAACCAGGAATACAAAAGAAACTTCTTAGCAAGATGGAAAGTTAGGTGTTTTAAAGTGGCAAAAAGAAAAAAACAAAAAACAGAAAGTAGTAAAGGATTTCAATATAAAGATGAATTAATAGGTTTAATATTAATTTTATTATCAATAACAGGACTTGGAAATTTTGGAATAGTTGGTGGACTTATTAAAAAGTTTGCAATATTTATGTTTGGGTCTTGGTTCTTTTTGTTTTTAGTTTTTACATTATGTATTGGTGTATATATGATAGCAAAAAGAGGTAAAATTAATTATTTTACAGGAAGACTTATTGGAATATATTCATTAATTATTGCACTTCTATTATTTTCACATATTAATTTTATAAGTGGAAATGATATAAATGCAAAAGAAATATTAAAAACAACTATGGATAATATATCACTTGCATTTGATGAAGAGAGTGCTATTAGCAATACAGGTGGAGGAATAATTGGAGCAGTTGTTTCTTGGACATTTGTATCCTTATTTGCAATAGAGGGAACTAGTGTAGTAATAGTTGCGATTACTTTATTTGGTTTAATTATGATATTTGATTTAACACTCGTCGATGTAGTAAATGCAGTAGTAGAACCATTCAAGAAAATATTTTCAAAGAGTGAAAAATATGATGATGAAGACGAAGAAGAAGAACGTGAAAAAGTTATTCATGGAAAAGAAGACAATTTACTTGAAAAAACTGATAATAGAGTAGTAATAACAAGTGTTGAAGATTTAGAACCACATAAAGAAGATGCAACTCCTAGTAGTAAAATTGAAATACCAAAACCAAGTAATGAAGAAAATAATGAAAATGAAGTATATGTTATGCCACCACTTGATTTATTAGATAAAAATACAAATAAAAATAATAAAGCAAATACAACAGAAGTAATAACTCAAAATACAAAAACACTTGAAAGAGTTTTCCAAGACTTTGGAATGAAAGCAAAAGTAATAGAAGTACATGTAGGACCTTCTGTTACACAATATGAAATGAATTTAGAAAGAGGAACTAAGGTTAATAAAGTACTTAGTATATCTCGTGAAATAGCACTTGCTCTTGCTGCAACAGAAGTTAGAATTGAAGCACCAATACCTGGTAAAAATACAGTTGGAGTAGAAATTCCTAACTTAAATATAATACCTGTTACAATGAGAGAAATAATGGATGAAATGGCAAAAAATAAAGCCCTTGCAGATTCAAAACTAGCAGCCCCTCTTGGAAGAGATATAATGGGTAGAGTAAAATATGTTGAAATAAATAAAACACCACATATGTTAGTTGCAGGTGCTACAGGTAGTGGTAAAAGTGTATGTATTAATAATATAATACTATCAATATTAATGAGATCTACACCAGATGAAGTTAAAATGGTTTTAGTAGATCCTAAAAAAGTTGAATTTAATGTTTATGATGGAATACCACACTTATTAACCCCTGTTGTAACAGATCCTAAAAAAGCAAGTGCAGCACTTCAAAAAATAGTTGTTATGATGGATGAAAGATATGAAACATTTAAAAATAGTGGAACTAAAAATATACAAACTTATAACGAATATGTAGAAAAGAAACTTAAAAAAGATCCTAATTGTGGTGAAAAGAAAATGCCATTTATATTAGTAATTATAGATGAACTTGCAGATTTAATGTTAGTTGCTGCAAAAGAAGTAGAAGAGTCTATTATGAGAATTACTCAACTTGCTCGTGCTGCAGGAATTCACTTGATCGTAGCAACACAAAGACCATCTACTGATGTAATCACAGGTGTTGTAAAATCTAATATACCAACTCGTGTTGCATTTACTGTATCTTCTTCAATTGATTCTCGTACAATATTAGATATGGTTGGAGCAGAGAAACTACTTGGTAAAGGAGATATGCTATATAAACCAATGGATAATAATAATCCTACAAGAATTCAAGGAAGTTTTGTAAGTGATGGTGAAATAGCAAGAGTAGTAGATTTTGTAAAACAAAGAAGTCATGGACCAAGATACAGTGATTCTTTTGAAAATTTAACTCCTACATCTAGTGCTACCGCGAGTGCTGATGGAGATAAAGGAGAACAAAAAGATGTACTTTATGAAGAAATACTAAATTATGCTATTAGAATGGGACAAATAAGTGCATCATTAATACAAAGAAAATATAGTATAGGTTACAATAGAGCAGCAAGAATTATGGATATGTTTGAAGAAAGAGGAATAGTAGGTCCTGCTAAGGGTAGTAAACCAAGAGATGTTCTTGTAAAACTAGAAGAAAGTGAGGATGAATAATGCCAACAGTTCACATAGAAGCAAAAAAAGAAGACATCGCAAAAAGAGTATTAATGCCAGGAGATCCAAATAGAGCAAGGTATATTGCTATGAAATATTTGGAAGATGCTAGAATTGTAAACACTTTAAGAGGAGAATTTGCATTTACAGGAAAATATAAAGGAGTAGATGTAACAGTATTTTCTAGTGGTATGGGCATTGGTAGTATGGGTATTTATAGTTATGAATTATTTAATGATTATGATGTTGAGTATATAATTAGAATAGGTACTGCTGGAAGTTATGATAAAGACTTAAAATTATATGATTTATTACTAGCAGATTCAGTATATTCAAAAACTTATTTTGATGAAGAAGCAGGACATGAAAATGTAGAAATAATAAATTCATCATTTGATTTAAATAGTGTAATTATGGATACAGCAAGAATTAAAAATATAAAATTAAAAATAGGTAGAGTACATACAACAGAAAGTTTTTATACAGAAAATAAAGACTATTCTAAATTTATAGAATTAGGATGTATGGCAGTTGAAATGGAAACATATGCACTACTTTTCAATGCTAAAAAGTTTATGAAACATGCAACTGCTCTATTTACAATAAGTGATAATTTAATCACACATGATGAAATAGATTCAATTTCACGTGAAAAGAAATTAGATGAAATGATTTATCTTGCACTAGAATCTATTATAAAAAAATAAATATTGCAAATAATATAAAAGAAGGTTTTATGTATCTTCTTTTTATAATAATGGAGGGTTAAAATGGAATACAAAAAAATCAATAAAAATAATATTACAGTTCATTACATTAATACAGATAGATTTAAAACTATAAGTGTAGTAGTATTTTTAACAAAAAAATTTAATAAAGATGATATTAAATATGGAAGTTTACTTGTTAATAATTTAGTTTATTCATCTAAAAAGTATAATACTAAAAATAAAATGGCTATTAGAGGAGAAGAATTATTTGGTTCAAGAGTATCATCTTCTTTTGGTATAACAGGTAATTGTGAATCATTTATATTTTCATTAGACTTCTTAAATCCAATATATACAGAAAATAAATATTTAGATGAATCACTAGATTTCTTAAAAGAAATAATATTTAATCCAAATATAGAAAACAATGGATTTTATGAAGAATACTTTAATGTTTTAAAACAAGATTTAATTTCAAGTATTGATTCTATTAAAGATAATCCAAATACGTATGCAAGTCTAAGATATGCACAAACAATGTATAAAAACACACCTACTGCTTATACTACATTACCTAGTTTGGAAGACGCGAGGTCTCTTACAAAAGAAAACTTATATGAATTTTATAAGACACTATTTGATGGTAGTTTTAAATATAATATTGTAGTACTAGGAGATACAAGTGATGATATAATTGATAAAATATTTAAAATATTTAATAATGTAAAATCAAGTGATGAAAAACTATTATTTAAAATAGAACATAAATATAATGATAAAATAACTACAAAAATAGATACACTACCATTTAATCAATCTAAATTATATGTGGGTTATAGACTTAATAATTTTACAGATTATGAAATTAATTATGTAATTCGAGTATATAATACAATACTAGGCACAATGAATGATTCAATATTATTTAATATAGTAAGAGAAGCAAATTCACTTTGTTATACAATTGGGTCTTATTACTCAAAATATAATCCATCACTCACAATATATGCTGGTATTAATAAAAGTAATTATGAAAAAACAGTTGAATTAATTAAAAAATGTGTAATTGATATGTCTAATAGAAAAATAGTTGAAAGATTATTTGATTCTGCTAAAAAAACAATTAATACATATTTAAATAACTATTATGATGATGTAACACTACAAATTAATCATTATTATAATACAGAATTTGATACAGTAGAAGATATAGAAAAAACTCGTGAATATATAAATAATGTAACAATAGATGAAGTATTATCTTTAAATGAAAAAATAACATTAAGTACAATATATATGTTGAAAGGGGATAATAGTAATGATTAAAAAAACATTTGAAAAAGTAAATGAAAATATATACTATGAAAAATTAGATAATGAAATAGAAGTTTACTTATATCCTACAAATAAAACAAAAAACTTTTATATGTCTATATCAGTAAAATATGGCGCAAAAGTTACTAAATATAAATTAAATGATAAAATAACTGAAATAATACCAGGTTCTGCTCACTTTTTAGAACACAAAGTAATGGCTTTATCAGAAAATAAAGAATTTTCTAAAAGAATAAATGAACTTGGTGCTCTTGCTAATGCATGGACTAATTATCAAGGAACTAATTATAATTTATTTGGAAGTATTAATTTAAAAGAAAGTTTAATTCTATTATTAGATATTTTCTATAATATTAATATTAATGAACAAAGTGTAGAAGAAGAAAAAGGTATTATTGGTGAAGAAATAGATATGTATAAAGATCAAATAAATAGTCTTATGTATAATCATTTATTTGATAACTTATTTCATAAATCTTATGTTAAAAATACAGTAGTAGGTGAAAGAAGTGATATAGAAAAAATAACTGCTAAGAGTTTAAATAAAGTATATAATGATTACTATACTCCTAATAATACATTTATAATTGTAACAGGTAATTTTGATGCAGATGATATTATGAATACTATTAAAGATTATATGTCTAATTTAAATTTAAAACCAAAAACATTACCTAGGCGAATTAAAGAAAAAGAAATAAATAGTGTTAAAGTATCTTATGAAGAAATAAAAAAAGATACAAATGATGTTAGAGTAAAATATGCATTAAAAATGAAAAAGAATGTATTTGGTATTAAAAAAGATAGTATTTTAAGTTACTATTTAAATAACATTTTATCAAATAATTTTTCAGCAACATCTCCATTATTTGAAAAATATAAAAATAATAATATTATGATTACTATGGGTAGTTCTGTAAATATAATAGATGATTATGTAGTATTAGTAATTAATGCAATATGTAAAGATGCAGATATTTTCATTAAAAATATAGAAAAAGATATTAGAAAATTATCACTTACAAAAAATGGCTTTGAAAGAAAGAAAAAATTATTTTTAAAATCATATATAATGGATTTTGATAATATTGAAGATGTAGAATATAATATATGTTCATCAATATTACTTGATAATAAAGTTGATTATAATGAATATAGTGATATAAATAATATGAATTATGAAACTGCTAAAAAAGTATTAGATAATTTTGATTATGAAAATGTAAGTATTATTAAAACAGTTAAATAAAATATGAGGTAAAAATATAATAAAAGATAATTTAAAACATTAAACATTTATAATAAATAATAAGTTTAATGTTTTTAAATTGCATTTAACTATTTAAGTAATATATTCTAAATTTTTGACTGAATTAAAAACTAAAATCCCGAAGACATGAAAAAATTAGATTATAGAATAAAATTCCCGAAAAATGAGAAAT
>CANRJN010000060.1 GCA_947630945.1 uncultured Bacilli bacterium
TTAAATTTTTATCCATACTTATCCTCCTAAAATAATTATAATACTTTAAATATTTTAAAGCAATAAATATCACAATAATAAAAGAAAAAGACTTTAGTTAAGCAATTATACCAAGTAATTTTCTTGCATAATTATCATAACTATTAAAGTCTTTACCAGTTTTATTTAAATACTCTTTGTATTTTGTAAGCCATTCATCAGCACTAGAGAAGCCTACTTGAAAATTATTATTTATTTGATTACATAAAAGTACTTCAATATAACTCTTAAGTCCATTACCGGCATTAGTATTTATAAGATCACTAATTGCAAATTGAAATGTAAGTTCTTCTGTACTAAGTAATTTATCATATTCTTCTCTACTTGCATCAATATAATCATAAGGTATAGAATCTGCATTTGATAAAAATCTAGAAGGTATATATTTAGATGTGATTAATGCATTAAAAAATACTTTTTTCTTTACTAATAATTTAAATATAGAAGCTATACAAAGTAAATGTGAAAAAGAAGAAAGTAAACAAGTTGTTTTAAAATTATTAAATGATCCAGTTAGGTATGAATGGGTTTATGAATTTTTAGATTTATATAATTTTCGTAAAGCTTTTCTTTCTAAATCACAAAACCATAAAGAAAAATCATATAGTGAAATTATTAATGAAAATTATGTATATGATAATGCTAGTAATATAACTGATGAAATATTAAAGAGGTAATGTGTAAAATAAGTGTGTTATCAATTCTAAACACACTTTTTATGTGATATAATTAATTAGGTGAATAATATGCAATTTATATATAAAGATATAAGTGTAAATTATGTTTTTTATAATAATAATTCAAAAATAAATTTGATTTATTTACATGGTTGGGGTCAAAATATAGAAATGATGATGCCTATTGCTAAACCATTTATTAAAAAATATAATGTATTAATTGTTGATTTACCAGGTTTTGGACTTAGTGATGAACCAAAAGAAGAATGGGATATTTATGAATATGCAGCTTTAATTAATGAAATGGCAAAAGAATTAAAATTAAATAATCCAATATTAATAGGGCACTCTTTTGGAGGTAAAATATCACTTGCTTATGCAATTAAATATAAAACTAAAAAATTAGTTTTACTTGCAAGTCCATACAAAAAAAGTATTAAAAAAGAAACTACTAAAACTAAAATGTTAAAAACTATGAAAAAAATACCTTTAATTAATAAGTTTGAAGATATAGCCAAAAAATATATTGGATCAACTGATTATAAAAATGCATCAGTTATGATGAGAAAAATATTAGTTCGTCATGTTAATTTAGATTTAACAGAAGAAGTAAAAAAAATAAAATGTCCTACATTATTAATATGGGGAACAAATGATGAAGCAGTTAGCTACAATGATGCCTTGGAACTTGAAAAATTAATATCAAATTGTGGACTAGTAACTTATGATAATTGTACTCATTATGCATATTTAGAAAGATTAAATCAAACAATAAATGTTTTAAATAGTTTTATAGGAGGAGAATAAAATAAAAATATACTTTTTAATATCACTTGTATTTTATTTATATTATTTAATCTTTAAAAGTAGAAAATCACTTCATATATTGCAACAAAATTGGTACAATGATGGAAATAAATATTTAAAATTTCTAGTATTTTCATTTCTATCTTTTGTTTAATCTATAAATATGTTATTATTTAGTTGTAGGAAGAAGGATTTATTATGACTATTTTTTGTACAATATATTATATATGCAGTTATATTGAGACAATACCCCAAATTGTTAAATTAATTAAAACTAAATCAAGCCATGATTATAGTTTAGGTATGATAGCTTTACAATTAGTTGCTTTAATCAGTTGGTCAATTTATATTTTTACTACTAAGCAAAATACTGTAGTATATATTGGAACTATTATAGATTTAATTCTTTTACTTTTAGTAGATTTTTTAATTTTAAAATATTATAAGGCAGACAATCAATGACAATTAGAAATTTATTTCAAAATTGTCTTTTTCTTTACTTCTTTATGAACAAATATATTTATTTTTAATATTTTATAAAGTAGTTGGATAACAAATGATTTTTAGTTATAAAGCTTACTACAAAGTTGATAACATTGAAATAATTTATTATAATTAAAATGGCACTAAAAAAGAATAACTAAAAAATTATTCTTATCGTCTTGGTATGCGATGATTTTCAATAGTTGGTCTTTCAATAAATAATTGTTCTATTGAAACACCCAAAGTATCAGCAATATGTCCAATATAATCAATTCTTGCATTTCTTCTTGCATTTTCAAGATTAGATACATAAGTAGTTGTTGTCCCAAGTTCATCTGCTAAATCTTCTTGAGACCAATTCTTTTTCAATCTAAAATAAATAATGTTGTTTGCTAGAATTTTACGAGCTTTATTTTCATACTTAAAAGTTTTAATTATCATCACATTCTTTCTCTCTATAACTTACTAATATTGTAATAAGTTTATTCTAATCTAACCATACTAACTATGTAGTAAGTTACAATTATTATATTGTAAATAAAGAGAGAAAATTGACGAAATAAAGTGCTAGAAAGTAGGTTTTTTAGATATATAAAAATAAATAATAAATTTTATACTTAATGTTGAAGTTATATATGATAAATTAATAGTAATTAAATCTTTTAGGTTACATAAATAAGGAGGTTATTATGATTAGACCAGCTAGTTGTGTAAGTGAACTATCAGATGATGAATTCTATGAACTTATTGATCCATAGTAGAAGATATGATTAAATACTGCACTAATGATTTAGTTTATGAATTATTTGCTAAAAGCTTATCAAGTGCATATAACAATAGTGCATTATTTGAAAATTTTACATTAGAAAATGAATATCGTGATGCAATTGATTTTGTATCTTGTATGCCAGAATTTGAAAACATTAATGTAAAAAAACTTAAAAATATTTTAGAAAAAAAATATTTATTAAAAATAGTTAAAGAAAATCCATTGATAATAGAAAAAATTAAATAAAATATAACAAAGCATATATAACTATTACATAAATTATCTAACCTACTTTATCATTTAAAAATAGTATGATTTATTAAAAATTCATACTATTTTTTATGACTTAATGACAGGATGACAGCAATTTTTGGGTGGGGTACTCCCAATTTTTCGTGTCATTGATATCAATTTACAATTTTATCGTTTTATGTTCAAGTATATATTTTTATTACTATCACTTTCTATATTAAATATGTCATCGTACTCTTTTTTCCATTCATATCCCCAAGATTTATAACAATCTTTTAAAATTTCTTTTACTTTTTTATAGATAGGCAACATTATTGAAAAATTTTTTATTGCTTTATCAGCATAAGTAGCAAATAAGTCTTGATTCATTATTGGTTCTTTAACTGGTAAAGGATGTATCATTCCTTCAAGTTTATCACAAGCATTAACAAATTTTGCTTCATCAGTATTTTTATTTTTATATTCATTATAATATTTTTCTATTAAAGAATAATAATTAGATAATTCTTGAATTTTGTTAACCTCATAAATATCTTTTTTATTTTTTATATCTTTTGAAACATTGCCTCTAATATCTACATCTTTTTCTATCTTCCATTGTTTCCTCCAAAATAATTGACTTTTTCATTCATAAATACAAGTATAACATATTTTTAATATATTTTATAATTTAAGTCTTTTAATTTCTGCTTTTTATTATTAATCCCATAAATCTTCTAAATCTAAATTTAATTTATTAATATTACTTATTATTGCATTTTTAAAATATCCAAATTTGTTATTTATAATATTATCTTCTTCATCTTTAAAATTTCTATTTATTACTTTTGGTATAATATAATGAATTATTTGAACAAGTTTTTTATAAGAATTGTCTTCTAATAATTTTTTAAACAATGAATCATAATAATAAATTTGTATATCATTTTCTTTTATATAACCACGAGCAATTAATTCCAAAGTCAAAATATTATGTTCTTCTGCAATAAAAAAAGATGACAATTTTGTTTTATCATCTTTATCTATTTGTTTATTAGTATTTATTTGAGTGTCCTTTTCCACATCTCCTTTTGGTATATGTGGATACTCATATATTAAATATTCATATTCAAATTGTCCTAATTCATTTTGGTATTTTTTAATAATTAAATAACCATATTCCTGTAATTCTTTTAATATATTTCTTATTGCTTTAATGCCTTCTTTACTAATTGAAACAAGACCATTAATAGAATAATCCCAATCACTAGGTAAAGAAAGCATAAAAGATAGTAACCCTTTTGCTTTGTATGATATTTTTTTATCCCTTAAATGGTAATTGCTCATTACTGTATAATTTTTATTTTTTTCTATTTTAAAAATTGCCACTATTAATTATCTCCTCTCTTTCTAAAAATAAAAAGAATATGATTTTCTCATATTCCCTTGTTTAAAAGATACTAATTAATGATATAATCTCAAACTTATTTAATTATTTAAAATTGTAGACTTTAGTGAGTTATAACATACACACCATTTTTATTCTTTAATATTATTTGTTCATGTTCACTATCTTTATTTTTAAGTGTTGCTTTATAATAATCTCCTTTTTTATAATCAACTACAACATCATAATGATAAAGTTCTTCATTACTAACTATATCCATTTGACCACTCATAGTATATGTATCATTATTAGAAAGTAATTTTTTATATTTAGATATTGCAGTTTTAGAATCCATTTTATTACATCCAACTAATAATAAACAAGCTACTAATAATAAGCATATTTTTTTTATATTAATTCCCCCTTCACACTAAATTATATTGATAATATTAATTTATATGAATAGAAATTACAATTTAGAGTAAACTAATAATAAAGTAAGGAGGAATCATGAATACATTATACAAAGTTGCACTAGTTTTTGTAATTATTGGTGCATTAAACTGGGGAATGATTGGTATTTTTGATGTAAATTTAGTATCACTACTATTTGGTGAAGATACAATCATTACTAATATTGTTTATGCTATTGTTGGTATTTGTGGGCTTTTATCAACAGGTATATTATTAAAACCATTAGATAACCATCATAATTAATGGTTTTTTTATTAAAAAGACACAAATAAAAACTTCAAAATTAATTGAAGTTCTTTTTATTTACTATAATCCTAATGAACTTTTGTCTATTTTAATTCCAGGACTCATAGTTGATGATAAACTAACATTTTTAATAAATGTACCTTTAACACCAGTAGGTTTATTTTTAACGATTTCATTAACTATTGCTCTTAAGTTTTCTTCAAGCTTATTTGCATCAAATGATAATTTACCAATTGATACATGAACATTTCCATAAGAATCGTTCTTATATTCAACCATACCTTTTTTGATATTACTAATAGCATCACTTACATTAGTAGTAACAGTTCCAAGTTTTGGATTTGGCATTAAACCTTTTGGACCTAAAACTTTACCTAATTTACCTAATGAAGCCATCATTTCAGGTGTAGCAACGATAGTATCAAAATCAAACCAATTTTCTTTTTCGATTTTTTCTAACATATCTTCTGCTCCACAATAATCTGCATCTGCTGCTTCATCTGCCTTAGTTTTAGTAATAACTAGTACTTTTTTGCTTTTTCCTGTTCCATTTGGTAAAACAAAACTTCCTCTTACATTCATATCTGTTTTTTTAGCATCGATATTTAATTTTAAGACTAAGTCAACTGTTTCATCAAATTTTCTAGTTTTAAGACTTTTAAGTACTTTGATCGCGTCAGTAACATCGTATTCTTTATTTTTTTCAACGTTACTTAATGCTTCCACATACATCTTACTATGTTTCTTCATAAAACTTAACCTCCTTATGTGGTACTTGGATTATCTATTTCTCACGAGATTTATTTTAATTATTCTTCGCTTTCTGTATTTTCTTCTGTTTCTTTATCTTGTTCTGTTGATTCTACTTCAACACTAGCACCCTCTGCCATTGCTTTTGCACTTTCTTCCATTTCTTCAAGTTCAGCTTCTAATTTAGCGGCTTGTGCTGCTGCTTCTTCTGCTTCACGTGCTTGTTCTTGTAATTCAGCATCATTAAGTCCTTTAACAGCAATACCCATATTTCTTGCAGTTCCAGCAACAATTCTAATTGCTGAATCTAAATCATATGCATTTAAATCAGGCATTTTAATTTCTGCTATTTTCTTAATGTCATCTTTTGTTAAAGTTGCAACAATTTGATTAGCACCTTTTGTACTTCCTTTACTAATTCCAGCAGCCTTTAATAATAATGATGCTGTTGGTGGAGTCTTTAATACAAAGTCAAATGTTCTATCTTCATAAATAGAAATTTCAACAGGTACTATATCTCCCATTTTATCTCTTGTTGCTTCATTATATTTTGTACAAAATTCTTGTAGATTAATTCCCGCAGGACCTAAAACAGTTCCAACTGGTGGAGCTGGTGTAGCCTTTCCTGCTTGAATTTGTAATTTAATTTTCTTTACAACATTCTTTGCCACGAAAAACACCTCCTATATATTTTAGATAATTTTACGCGAGTGGTAGTCGATAATCCCATAATCTCCCACTTCTAATTTATATTAAAAATATAAATCGACTAGTACATAATAACATAAAAAGCCCATGAAATCAAGAAAAAATGAACATTTTATTACTTAAGTACTTAATTTGTCAATATATTCTTCATAATATTTTAAATAAAAGCCTATTTTATATCTAATATAGGGTAATTATCACCTAATTTCCAAGTACTAAGTTTATATTCTTTATTTAATAGAGTCTCATTTGTATGTTTTTTAACATATTCATTCAATTTATCAACAAATGATTGAAGTTTCATATTGTCTTTCGAATATACTGTACCTTGTATGTTACTTAGATTTGTTGCAGAACTTTCATTTGGATAATATACACTATCTATTGTAGCGGTTCCTGTATTTGAATTAATATATACTATTTCATATTTATTTGTACCTTGTAAAGAACCTACATTATAAACATTCTTAAATGTTAAGAAACCATATTTACTATGTCCAATAATGCCACCTGTATAACCACTTCCCTGTATATTACCAATATTGGCACTATTGTATACGTATACATATTTATCAGTATTAGTCATATCATATCCAATTATACCTCCAGCACGATATCCTGTTACTTCTCCAGTATTGTATGAATTTATTATTATCATATTATTATGACTATTAACCAAGCCTATTAATCCTCCTGAAAATTGATTAAGTGAATTAGCTAAATTAGCACTATAAATAGTTCCATTGTTAGAAGAATTATTTATTATTACATCAAAATTAAACAAATCTGAATTAGCGCCTATTAATCCTCCTGTTCTTAAACCATTACTCAATGTTATTTTTCCAAAGTTATGACAATTTTCAATTGTTACATAACTTTCAACCCATCCAATTAATCCAGCAGATTGATTTCCATATGATATCTCACCATAATTTTTTGAATTTCTCAAAGTAATATAAGCATCATTTTCATCAGTGGTATTTGTAGAACCAAGTATTCCACCATTTGAACCTGAATTGCTAAATCCTGTTACTTTTACATGGTTTTCAATATTATCAATTAAAACGTTTCCATATGTTCTTCCAGATATTGTTCCCATATTAGCATTAGTTGTTGTTTGTATATCTCCATATAATTTTAAATTTTTTATTGTTGCATTTTTTATTTTTCCGAAAAATCCTACTGATGCAGTTTCTGTTTTATTATTTATATAAAGATTTTTAATACTATGCTCTTCTCCATCTTCTCCATCAAATATACCACTAAAATAAATATTATCGGTTTTCAAACCAAAACCAATAGGTGTAAATCCACTTCCTGTAGTTAATTCTTTTATTAATGTTTCACTACCATTTATTCCATTTATATCTGCATAGTCTGTTCTTTCACTATTTTTATAACT
>CANRJN010000061.1 GCA_947630945.1 uncultured Bacilli bacterium
TATTATAATATTTAAAATAGAGGTGAAAATATGAATCCACAAAATAAAACTAAAAAAGAAATAGTAAAAATGTTACTTAAAAACAAATCACTTGATAATGAAGATGAAAATGATTTAATGGAAATATTATTTAATGAGCCAATTGCAATTGATGTTGATAAACAAGCAGAAGAAAATGAAACTTGGAAAGATAAACTAGCAGATGCTGTAACAGAAAAATGTGGTAGTTGGGGATTTATAATAACATTTGTAATAATACTAATATTATGGATGGTAATAAATATTGTTATAGCAGAACTATATAATGGCAATACATTTGACCCATATCCATTTATATTATTAAATTTAGTATTATCATGTATTGCGGCTATACAAGCACCAATAATCATGATGAGTCAAAATAGAGCAGCAAAAAAAGATTCACTAAGAGGTAAAAATGATTACAAAACAGATTTAAAAAGTGAATTAATATTAGAAGAATTACATGATCAAATGACTAAAATACAATCTAATCAATACAAAATAATAAGATTACTTAATAAAGAAGATGAAGAAAAGTAGGTGAAACTATGAAAAAAACAAAGAATATATTTTGGTTTTTTGTAAAAATGATTTTAATATTCATAGTAATTGATTTTAGTATAACATTTCTTGCTAATCTTCTACTTGGAACAACATTCATATATAAATATGGTCAAGAATTAATAGTAGAAATATTTTATGCACTACTAGTATTAATTGTTATGCTATTATTTAAAAACTCATACGTTTTTACAAACAAACAAGAAAAATTTAAAAAAAGTATTTCATATGGACTACCAATGATATTAGTATCAATTATATTTTTACTTTCAAGTATATTTAGTTTAGATGGCTTTTCAATACCAAATTTCATTAATGTACTAATATTTTGTATATTCATTGGTATAGCAGAGGAATTCTTATGTAGAGGTTGGATACAAAATGAATTTATAGAAAGATATTCAAAAGATAAAAAAAGTGTAATTTTATCAATTATATTATCATCATTAGTATTTGGACTTATGCATATTACAAATGTTACAACACAATCATTATTTGAAACAATACTACAAATAATTAATGCTACTGCAATGGGAGTATTTCTTGGAAGTATATATTATAAAACTAAAAATATATGGAGTGTAATTTTCTTACATTCATTCTATGACTTTTCTATATTTTTAGGAGAAATGAACTTAGTAAAAGATTGTACATATGCAACACCTACAATGGGAATAGTTATAGTAAATTCATTAAATATAATAGTAACAAGTTTATTTTGGATATTTAGTGCAATATATGTTATTAAAAAAACAGATTACAAAGATGAAAAAGTAAATCTTGAAAATAAAAATACTTGGGTAAAAGTATGTATAGTAATAACATTTATATTAATGTTTGCGCCATTTAATTTATTAGTTCCTGAAATGAAAGATTATATGGTTTGTTATAACTACGAAACAATAGATAGTTTTGAAAATTATGTAGTACATTATCCAAATTATAGAGTTTATGATATAAATGAAACAAGAGAAAATTTAAATTATATAGGTGATGATTCATTAGAAGAGGGTATAATTGATGATGTGTATGGATTTGAATTTGAACTTAAAGATGAACAATTATATGTAAAAAATAAATCTACCGGATACCAAGTTAAATTAGATTTAGAAAATGTTTATAATTATGAAGTAATAGAAGATATGGGAACTTATATGTTATTAATTGAAACTTATGATATGGAATCTACAATTTATTATAGTGATTATATTACTAAATATAATATGACAAATGAAAAATCATATTTAGATAACTTAAAAAATTCATTTATAAAATTTGAAGTACCAATTATAGATAATATAGGTTATGTCACAATTGATAATAAACCCCATAAATATCCAATAATGGAATCAACTGCAAATGACAAATTCATAATTATAGATAAAAAACTATATTTAATAAGTAACAAATAAAATAAAAAGCAAGTTTATAAAATTTAGAATTATAAATTTGCTTTTTTAATATCTTATTTTACATTTAATATCATTGGAATTATCATAGGTCTTCTACCTGTAAGTTCAATTACATAAGAATTTATTTCTAAAATAATTCTATTTTTTAAATCAGTTAAACTAAAATTATCTTTTTCAAGTTCATTTAATGTAATAATATTTGTTTTATCTTGAATTTTCTTAATTAATTCTTGATTATCATTTACAACTACAAAACCACGAGTAGTTATATTTGGTTCAATAACCATTTTTTTATTCTCTAAATCAAGATTTAATATTACAACAAGAACACCATCCGTTGACATTATTTTTCTATCTTTAATAAGAGACACACCAACATCTCCAATTCTACTACCATCAACATATATATCATTAATAGGAATAGAACCTTTTCTATATACTGTGCCATCTTTCATAGCAAGTATATCACCATTCTTATTAATAAAAGTATTTTCTTCTAATACATCACAAAGTGTTGCTAGTTTAGCATGAGATGCAAGCATTCTATATTCACCATGCATAGGCATAAAATATTTAGGTCTAATAAGTCTTAATAATAATTTAAGTTCATCTTGTCTTGCATGTCCACTAGTATGTACATTAGATTCACTAGCATTAGTATAAACTTTTGCACCTTTTAAATATAATTTATTTATTATTCTATTTATTGACATTGCATTTCCTGGAATAGGGGAAGATGAGAATATTACTGTATCATTTGGCATCAAAGTAATATTTCTATCATTACCATTTGCTATTCTAGATAAAGCCGCTAGTGGTTCACCTTGACTACCTGTACAAAGTAAACAAACCTTTGATGGAGGTAGTTTATTTGCTTCATCACTACTTATAAATATATCTTTATCTTTTATATATCCACATTCAATAGCAATATCAATACTAGTATTCATACTTCTTCCAAAAACTACAACTTTTCTATTATTTTCTTTACAAGTTTCTACAATATGAGTAAGTCTATAAATATTACTTGCAAATGTAGCAAGAATAATTCTTGATGTAGTATTTTCAGCAAATATTTCAGATAATGCTTCATCAACAACACTTTCACTATTAGAAAAACCTGGAAGTAACGCGTTAGTTGAATCTGCTAGAAGTAAAGTAACACCTTCATTTCCAATTCTAGCCATTTTTCCCATATTAGCAACAGGCCCAATAGGAGTTAAATCAAATTTAAAGTCACCTGTTTCTACAATTGTTCCATTCTTAGTAGTAATAGCCATACCAAATGAATCTGGAATAGAGTGAGTAGTTGTAAAAAATTCAATATTAAAGTATTTAGTTTTAATAATTAAATCTTCATTTATAGTTACCATTTTAGGAACTTTAATATTTCTTTCACTAAGTTTATTCTTAATTAATTTACCTGCTATATTAGGTGTGTAAATTACAGGTATTTCAATATTTTGTAATAGAAATGGTATACCACCAATATGGTCCTCATGACCATGTGTTATAATTAAACCTTTTATTTTATCTTGCATACTCTTTAAAATAGTATAATCTGCAAGAACATAATCTATTCCCATTAAATCATCTTCTGGAAACATAACACCACAATCTATTATAAATAATTCATTTTCATGCATTACGACATACATATTTTTACCAACTTCACCAAGACCACCTAATGCACATATTAAAGTTTCTCCATTTTTACTGTTCATTTTAAATCATTCCCTTCAAATAAAAGTTAAATCAGTAATAAACATTATAGCAAAAAGTTTAATATTTGTCAAAATTAAAGTTTTATATTATAATTATAGTTAAGAAACAAAAGCAAAAATAATTATTTAGAAAATAAATAAAATTAATTAAGTAGGTGACATTATGGGATTTTTTAGTAAAATTAAAAATATTTTTAATAAACAAGAAGAAAAACAAGAACAAAATATAGAAATTACAAAAGAAGAAAAGCAAGAAATAGAAGAAACAAATAAATATGTAGAAGGTCTTTCTAAATCAAGAGATAACTTTGTAAATAAATTATCTATACTTGGTATTAAATACACTAAAATTAGTGATGAGTTTTATGATGAATTAGAAGAAATATTAATTACTGCTGATATTGGTGTTAATACAGTTATGGATTTTGTTGATAGACTTAAAAAAAGAGTTAAAGAAGAACATATAGAAGATTTTGAATACTTAAAAGAAGTTATTGTTGATGAATTATTTATGATATATGTTGGGGATCAAATACTATCTTCTAAATTAAATCTAATAGATGGAAAAACAAATGTTATATTATTTGTTGGAGTAAATGGTGTAGGTAAAACTACAAGTATTGCTAAAATTGCTAATAAATTAAAACAAGATGGAAAGAAAGTTATGTTAATCGCAGGAGATACATTTAGAGCAGGAGCAGTAACTCAATTATCAGAATGGGCTAAAAAAATAAATGTATCATTTTATGGAGATGATAGAACTGATCCATCTGCTGTTATATATGATGGACTTACAAAAGCAAAAGAAGAAAATTATGATGTTGTACTTGTTGATACAGCAGGAAGACTTCAAAATAAAGTTAACTTAATGAAAGAACTTGAAAAAATGAATAGAGTTATTAATGAAATAATGCCAGATAATCCAATTGAAACATTACTTGTAATTGATGCTAGTACAGGACAAAATGGTATAAGTCAAGCAAAAAGTTTTAAAGAAATTACTAACATTACAGGAATTGTTTTAACTAAACTTGATGGTACTGCTAAGGGGGGAATAGTTCTTGCTATTAAAGAACTAGTTGATATTCCTGTTAAATTTGTAGGACTTGGTGAAAAAGAAACAGATTTAATACCTTTTGATATTGAAAAATATATTTATGGATTATTTAAGGAGTTCTAATGAAAGAAAGAGAATATCTACTTACTTTATATGAAATATATAAAAGTTTATTAACAGAAAAAGAAAAATCTTATTTTGAATATTATTATTTTGAAGATTATAGTTTACAAGAAATAGCAGATAATTATAAAGTTAGTAAATCTTATGTTGGTAAATTAATTACAACTATTGAAAATAAACTAATTAAATATGAAACTGCATTAAATATTAATAATAAAAATAATAAAATAAAAGATATATTAAATAAAATACAAGATGAAAAATTAAAAACAAAAATAGAAGAAATATTATAGAATTAGATAAATATTTATAGTATAATTAATTATAAGTTAGGTGATTTAAATGAATAAAAATGGATGGGGACTTAGATTTGAACTATTCTTTATATTAATATTTGTAGTATGTATTTTAATCGCGACAATTGGACTTCATAGTATAGGTTTAATTGGAGGGGATGAAGATAATTTATTAAATAGTGGAACTGACTCTGATTTTGATTATGATGCATTAGAAAGTCAAGCAGCAGATGCAGGTAAAAAATATTATTTAAGTCATTATCCTAATGGAAGTAGTGATACAATTATAGTATCAATAAGTACACTTATAAATAATGGATATATATCAAAATTATATGATGAAAATAATAAAGAATGTACAGGTTATGTTAAATTATTAAGTAATGGTAATCAAGTTGCATATTTAGATTGTTCAAGATATCAATCAGTAGGGTATGATGAAGATTATGAATAAAAAAATAATGATAATATGGGGTATGTTAATTTTTCTTATATGTACAACACTTTTATTAATAGGATTTAAATATAAAGATACAGATTATATGAGACTAGAATTAGATCTTAGAAGTGCTACAAAAGCATATGTTAAAAAGAATAATCTAAATCCTAAAATAAGTGAGTCAGTTAAAGTTTTTATAGATGAACTTATAAATGATAATTATATAAGTGAAGATATGGCTAAAAAATATTGTATAGATAGTGTTACATATTCAAATGGAATACTAGTAGATGATTATAAAATAGAAACAAATTGTGATAAAAATGAAGAGTAATCTTCTTTTTTATTTGAATTAAAAATAAATATGGTATAATTATCTATATAATATAAAATTAAATAATATAAGGAATTGATTTTTATGTTTAAAATTTTTATTAAGAAAAATTATCCATTATTAATAGTAATGTTTATTATATTATTATATAGTATAACTTTTATGAATTATTATGTATCTCGTATTAATTATATTTATGATACTACTGATAGTCAATATAGAGAAATATGTAATGAATATTATAATAGTGATGAAGATGCAAAAAAAGAAATGTCTAAAAATTATGGTTATGATATTAATGAATTATGTGATTTAATTGTTAATAAAAATTTAAAAGATAAAAGTTTTCAACTTTATTATAATTATTTTATAAATAATATGTCATTTATTTCAAATTTTTTTCTTCTTTTAATTATTGTTATTGTTCCTTTGATATATGTAATTAGAAAAGAATTTAATAGTGGTTATATAAAAAATTATTTACAAAGAAAAAGTTATAAATCTTATATTTTTAGAATATATAGAAAATCATATGTTTTTATGATTCTTCCATTATTAATAATTTTAATATGTATTATTAAATCTTGTTATGAATCTGGTTTTAATTTTAATCCTAGTGTAGATTTAGTATTAGGTAATTTAAGTGAAGGTATATTTGATAATACACTTTCATTTATAGCGCATATTTTTTCTATAATATTTGTATTAGGATTTATAATAAATATTGTATTAATAATTCTAAGTGTAGATAAAAATTTTATAAAAGCACTAATAAAATCATTTATATTAATTTTATTTATAACAATATTTCTATTCATTGTAGTTGGTTTATTTTTACAATCTAAATTTAATTTAAGTGCAGAGAATTTCTTTATGTTAGATTTATATAAATTATCAGATATTACTAGTTATAAAGTATCATTAATATTTAATTTTATATGTTATATAGTGTCTTTAATTGTATCAATATATTTTTATAGAAATAAAGAAAAAACAATTATGTTTTGTGAAAATAAGTATATATGAGGTTAATATGAAAATAGAAGTTAAAAATATATCAAAGAAAATAAATAATTCTCCTGTTTTAAAACATGTATCAGTTACTTTTGAAAGTGGAAAAATTTATGGTATTACAGGTGATAATGATTCAGGAAAAAGTGTATTTTTAAAATTACTTTGTTCATTTTATAAAGTAGATGAAGGAAGTATATTAAAGGATGGATATTGTTATAGTGATAAAAATGAATTTCCAAGTGATACAAGAGCACTTATAGATACACCATATTTTTTTAAGGAATTAACAGGTTTTGAAAATTTAAAAGTTATTGCTAAAATATTAAATAAAATAAATGATGAAACTATACTTGAATATATGAAAATATTTGATATTTATAAAGATAGAAATATACAATGTGGGGACTACTTATATGGAATGAGACAAAAATTAGCATTATCAAGTGTGTTTATGGAAAATCCAAAAGTAATAATACTCGATAGTCCATTTGAAAGTATTGAAGATAAAGTAGTAGATGATATAAAAGAGTATTTTAAAAGTGAGAAAGAGAAAGATAAACTAATTATTATTGCTACTAAAAATATTGATGAATTAAAAGATTTAGCAGATGAAATATATGAATTTAATGATGGAAAATTATCAAAAATAAATGTTCCTAGTGAAAATGAAAGTAAATAATTTATTAATATAATTTTTTTAAGTTTCCGTAAAAATTAAAAGAAAATAAAAGAACTAGAAAACGTTAATAACTTTTTCTAGTTTTTTAGTAAAAAATAAGGAAAACATCCAAAATGTTTAGTATAATAAAGTTGTAAAAA
>CANRJN010000062.1 GCA_947630945.1 uncultured Bacilli bacterium
CATTTTGAAAATCTGAAATAAGTCTAATTAATTAAATTATTTCTTATAAAACTGCATTTAGTCTAAAAATTTGCGAAATACTTGACAAAAGAAAACCTAGATAATTTCTAGGTCTATTTATACTTTATAATTTCTTTAATTGCAAAACTCGGGAATTAATAATATAATTATTAATCTCAGTTAAAAATAGAATTAACTGAGATTTTTCTTTTCTAATATGGACTTTTATTAATAAATTTAGTAAAATAAAATTGTATAATAAGGAGTTAATATGGATACTAGTCAAATATTTTTATTTATTGTTTGTATAATAATATTAATTTTAGTATCTTTGTTTATTAAAAATAGATTAAATAAAGTAGAAAATGTTGCTTATGTTTGTTTACTTGTTTTTGCAATAATAAGTTTAGTACTTCAAACAACTTCTTTTATGCTAATGCTAGAAGGCGAAAATTTACAATTAAGTATTTTTAAGACCATATCTAAATTATTATTTGGATGTTATAGTGCATGGATGTTTTTATTTACTATTTATTATTTAATAGTTTCTATTAAAGAAGAAGAAAGAGAAAAATATGGAACAATAGTACTTAAATATTCATTTATTTTATTAATTGTTTTAATACTTTTATATTTTATTTTACCAATTCAAATACTTTATAAAGATGGTATGTTTATTCCTGTTGGTGCCTCTATAGTTTTTGTATATATATCAATTGTTATTTATGCAATAATATCAATTAGTTTAATATTTATAAATAAAAATAAATTTAAAGATAAAAAATATTGGCCATTACTTTTTATGATTATATTTTTTATAATTACTATTATTATAGATAATAATTATTTTGATATGATAGTTGTTAATCAAAGTGCTATATTATTAACATTTGTAATGTTTTTTACAATAGATAATCCAGATAAAAAAACAATAGAAAATTTAAATATAGCAAAAACTGCTGCTGATAAAGCAAATAGTGCTAAAAGTGATTTTCTATCAAATATGTCACATGAAATAAGAACACCACTTAATGCAATAGTTACATTTAGTAATATTATGAAAGATATGAAAGATATGCCAGTTGAAGCAAAAGAAGATTTAGAAAATATAATTATTTCAAGTAACGCGTTACTTGAAATAGTAAATGGTGTATTAGATATTAGTAAAATAGAAGCAAATAAATTAGAAATTGTTGAAGGAGCATATAAATTTGAAGATTTATATAATCAATTAGTCACATTATCAAAAGCAAGATTAAATGGAAAAAATTTATTATTTACATCTTCCTTTAATGAACAAATACCTGAATATTTATATGGAGACATTACAAGAGTAAAACAAGTAATATTAAATCTATTAACAAATGCTATTAAATATACACATAATGGATATATAGATTTCAATATTGATTGTTTTATAAAAAAAGATTCAATAAGATTAATAGTAGTAGTTGAAGACTCTGGTATTGGAATAAAAACAGAAAATTATGATAAATTATTTAATAAATTTGAAAGAATAGAAGAAGATGGAAATAATCAAATAGAAGGAACAGGATTAGGACTTGCAATTACTAAAAACTTAGTTGAACTTATGGGGGGAAGAATAGTAGTTAGAAGTGTATATGGAAAAGGTAGTACATTTACAGTTGCATTTGAACAAAAATATGTTGATAAAGATATGATTGAAAAATTAAAATCAGATAGTGAAAATAATAGTGAAGGAAATGTTGAAAATATAAAAGGTAAAAATGTTTTAATAGTTGATGATAATAAAATGAATTTAAAAGTTGCAGAAAAATTATTAAATCCTTATGGACTAAATTTAACATTAATAACATCAGGAGAAGAGTGTTTAGAGAGAATAAAAAATAAAGAAATGTATGATTTAATCTTAATGGATGATATGATGCCAAAATTAAGTGGAAGTGAGACATTAGATAATCTAAAACAAATATCAGGTTTTAATATTCCTGTTGTAATGCTTACTGCTAATGCTATTGGTAGTATGAAAGAAATATATTTAAATAAAGGATTTAGTGATTATTTAAGTAAACCAATAGATAGAAATGAACTTGATAAAGTTATAAAAAAATATTTAAGTAAATAGATAATTTGTGTTATAATTAATATGATAGGAGATATTGAGTATGAAAGATGTTAATATTCTTATTAATAATGGTGTAAATGTTAAACAAAGTTTAGAATTATTTGGTGATATGCAAATGTATGATGAAACACTAAATGATTTCTTAGAAATGGTTAACGAAAAATTGTCAAATTTAGAAAAATATAAAGCAATTAATGATATGCAAAATTATGCAATAGAAGTACACTCTTTAAAAAGTGATGCAAGATATTTAGGATTTGTTAAACTTGGAGATTTAGCATATGATGCCGAGTTAAAAAGTAAAGCAGGCGATGTAAATGGAGTAGATGCTACTCATCCTAAAATAATAGAAGAAGCAAATAAAATGATTAATTTATCAAAAATTTATTTAGGATTAATTCCACCACTTGATACTAACAAAGTTCCGGATATTCAAAATATAGAATCTGATAGTGAACATGAAAGTAATACTGATAATGAAAATGAAATAATGGCACAAGCAATAGTTCATCAAATTAATCAAAATCCAAATTCTAATAATCAAGAAAATACATCTTTAGGACAAAAATTAGGTACAATATTAGTTGTAGAAGACTCAAATATAGTTGCAAATTTTGTTAAAAAAATATTTGATTCAAAATACAATGTAGTAATAGCAAGTGATGGTGCTCGTGCAATTGAACTTGTAGATGATTTAGAATTTAGAAGTAAAATTAAAGCATGTTTATTAGATCTAAATATGCCAAATGTAGATGGTTATGCTGTACTTGAACATTTTAAACAAAACAAATATTTTGTTAAAGTTCCTGTTGCAGTAGTTAGTGGAGTAGAAGATAGAAACTCATTAGATAAAGTAGGTACTTATCCAATAGTTGATATTTTATCTAAACCTTTTAATGAAAGAGATGTACAAACGGTAGTAGAAAAATGCTTAGCAACTTATTTTTAGGAGTATTAATTACTCCTTTTATTATGCATAAAATTATATTTCATTAATAAAATATATTGAGGTGAAATATGAATAGACAAAATCTTTGGTTTTTAACATTATTTTCTTTAATACTAATATTAGGAGTATATTATATTACATTACCTAGTGATATTTTTAGTAAAGAAGGAGTAGAAAAAGTTAGTAAAAATATAGATGTAGAGGTAAGTGAAAGCAATAAACTAGTGGCACTTAGAGTAGAAAGAGATGAAAAAATAAGTAGTGTTATGAGTGAATTACAAGATAAAATAATTTCATCTACTAATACAGAAGAAAAAAATAGTGCATTTGAAGAATTACAAGTTTTAAACTTGGCAAAAGGCAAAGAAACATATTTAGAAGATAAAATACTTAATAATTTTAAAATAAATTCTTTTGTAGAAATAAATAATGATAATATTAATATAACTATTTCTTCTAAGGAACATAATAGTACACTTGCAAATGAAATAATGAGAAGTGTTCAAGAAGAATTTGAAGATAAAAAGAATATTACTATTAAATTTGAGTCTTAAATAGGCTTATTTAATCACTTAATTAAATTCTCTTTCATACATTATTTTAGGAGTTAAACATAATTATATGTTTGAAAGAGGGTGTTTATGACAGGTAATATATTAACTAAAAGAGAAAAAGATGTTTTTTTACTTCTTATAAAAAATAAAAGTACTAAGGAAATAGCAAAAGAATTAAATATTAGTGAGAAAACTGTTAGAAATCATGTATCTAATGCAATGCAAAAACTTGGTTGTAAAGGTCGTGCAGGAGCAGTAATTGAACTCTTGAAGTTAGGTGAAATTTCTTTATAAAAATGACTGTTTTTACAGTCTTTTATTTTAATAATAAAATTAATGGTATAATTTTTAATATAATTATCATAATATTTAATGGTGAATAGTTTATGCTTATGAATAATAAATTTAGTACTAAAAATAAATTACTATATAAAATGAAATGTATTAATACAAGAAATCAAGAATACTATGAACTTGAAAATAATGATTATGATAAAATAGAAAAATATAGTGATAAACAAGTAAAGAAGAAAGTGAATAAATAAAAACATAAAAACATTCACTTTTTTTATTTTGTTTGCTATAATAATAACGTTAGAAAGAAGGAGTTTTTTAAAATGAAAATATTAAGTGTTAATGCAGGTAGTTCTTCTTTAAAATTTACAATGTTAGAATTACCAGAAGAAAAAGTTATAATTAGTGGGACTTTTGAAAAAATAGGTCTTGATGATAGTTTTTATACTATTAAATATAATGGAAATAAAGATAAAAAAGAAGCAAAGTTAGAAAATCATACTGATGCAGTTAAAATATTACTTGATGAATTAATTAATTATAAAGTTATTAAATCATATGATGAAATTGATGGAATTGGACATAGAATAGTACATGGTGGAGATAAATATACAGAAAGTGTAGTTATTGATGATGATGTTTTAAAAACAGTCGAAGATTTAGTACCATTAGCTCCTCTTCATAATCCAGCAAATTTAGTTGGTATTAGAAGTTTCAAAGAAGTATTACCTAATACAAAAATGGTAGCAGTTTTTGATACTGCATTTCATCAAACAATGTCAAAAGAAGAATATTTATATGCACTACCATATGAATGGTATCAAAGATATGGAGTTAGAAGATATGGTTTCCATGGTACTAGTCATAGATTCATAGCAACTAAAATGAAAGAAATGCTAGGAGAAGATAAGAAAATTATTAGTTGTCATATAGGAAATGGCGCTAGTATATGTGCTATTAAAGATGGTAAAAGTATCGCTACATCTATGGGATTTACTCCAATCGCAGGTGTAATAATGGGTACTAGATGTGGAGATATTGATGTAGGACTTCTTCCATATGTTATGAGTCAAACAAAAGAAAAATTTGATGATGTTATGACTGATTTAAATAAGAAAAGTGGAGTTCTAGGTCTTACAGGTGTATCAAGTGATATGAGAGATGTAGAAGAAGGATACAATAATAAAGATGAAAGATGCATAACAGCACTTAATATGTATGCAAATAAAATAGTAGAATATATTTCTATGTATAATACAAAATTAGAAGGTGCAGATTATATTGTATTTACTGCTGGTGTTGGTGAAAATAGTGATTTAATGAGAGAATTAATCATTAAAAGATTAGAATTTATGGGTGTTAAATTAGATAGTGAAAAGAATCATCAAAGAGGAATTAATGGTGAAATAAGTACTGATGATTCAAGTATTAAAGTATATGTAATTCCAACAGATGAAGAATTAATGATAGCAAAAGATACTTATAACTTAATAAATGAATAAATAAAAAAATAGAAAAGAGAATATAATGAATAATATTTACAAAGCAATTTATAATGAAATTAAAAAATATAAAAAAATCTATATAGCAAGACATATAGGACCAGATCCAGATGCTTTTGGAAGTCAAATGTCACTTAAAGAATCTATTAAACTTACTTTTCCTGAAAAAGAAGTTTATGCTATTGGATGTACTGTATCTAAATTTAAATATTTTGGTAGGGTTGATAAAGTAAATGATTTTGATTATGAAAATAGTTTATTAATAGTAGTAGATACACCTGATAAAAAAAGAGTTGATATTGAAAACTTTGAATCATTTAAAAATGTAATTAAAATAGATCATCATCCAAAAGTAGATAAATTTAGTGAAATAGAATATATAAAAGATACAGCATCTTCTGCTAGTGAATGTGTATTAGATATAATTGAAAATACTAAACTTAAAATGAATGAATTAATTGCTAGTGATATTTTTATAGGCATTGTTAGTGATACTAATAGATTTCTATATGGAGTTAATTATAAAACATTTGAACTTGTATCTTCTCTTGTTAAAAAATATAAATTAAATGTAGAAGAATTATATAGAAAGTTTTATTTAAAACCACTTAGTGAAACTAGACTTATGGGTTATATTGCATCAACTCTAAAAGTTGATAAGTATGGATTTGCATATATTGAAATAGATGAAGATATAATTAATTCTTTTGGAGCAGATATAAGTTCAGCATCAAATATGATAAATGATTTTAATAATATTAATGAAGTTATTGTATGGACATTTGTTTCAAGAGATGAAAAGAATAATCAATATAGAGTAAATATTAGAAGTAGAGGACCTGTTATAAATGAAATTGCCGCTAAATTTAATGGTGGCGGTCATAAATTTGCAAGTGGAGTTAGAACAAGTGATAAAAATGTAGTTGATAATTTATTAAAAGAGTTATCAAATTGTTGTAAAGAATATAAAGAAGAGAGTGAAAAACATGGAAGTAATTAGTGTTAATGAACCAATTATTGCTGTTAGAATTAGTCAATATCCAGAAGATAAGAAAAGTGAATTTTTAATACTTGGTAGAAGTAATGTTGGTAAAAGTAGTTTTATAAATACAATTATTAATAGAAAAAATTTGGCTAGAACAAGTTCAAAGCCAGGTAAAACTCAAACATTAAATTTTTATCTTGTAAATGATCAATTTTATATAGTTGATGTTCCTGGATATGGATATGCTCAAACTAGTAAAAAACAAATGGAAAAATTTGGTTTAATGATAGAAGAATATTTAAAAGAAAGACCAAATTTAAAACATATATTTTTACTTGTAGATTATAGACATAAACCAACAGAAGATGATTTACTTATGTATAAATTCTTAAAATATTATAATCTTCCTGTTACAATAATTTGTACTAAATATGATAAAGTAAATAGAAGTCTTAGAGTTAAGCAAGATGAA
The DNA here is from genome assembly GCA_947630945.1 of uncultured Bacilli bacterium. GTDB lineage: Bacteria > Bacillota_I > Bacilli_A > RF39 > UBA660 > CAG-1000. The sequence continues at coordinate 6,864 of CANRJN010000062.1, forward strand.
TTAATTAAAAAGACTATTGAGCCTTCTCTGGGAGATGAAATTGTTAACTTTTCTAGTGTAAGTAAAGTAGGTAAAGATAGAGTATATGAAATAATTGAAAATATTCTTAATAAACAATGATTAATAAAAAATATCATTGTTTTTTTGTATACTTTTTTAAGATACCTCTTGATATATATATATATACGATATAATAATGGAGTAAAAATAGAAAAGAGGTACTTATAAATGAAAAATAAAGAAGGATTTACATTAGTAGAACTTCTAGCAGTAATAGCAATACTAGCAATACTTGTAATTATCGCGTTACCAAATGTACTTAAATTATTTAGAAATGCAAAAGAGAATACATTTGTAACAGAGGTACAAAATTTAGTAAGGAGTGCAGAAAATAAATATTTAACAAGTTCATTATCAAGTGGAAATAATACTTGTTTTGATAGTAAAAATAATAAATTAGATATGACAGGAAGAGATAATCTAACATATAAAATAAAACTAACAAATAAAGGAAAAATAACAGAAGTAAGTGTAAGAGATGATAATTATGAAATAATAGCCTTATTTGCAAGTGATATAAATATATCAGATATAGGAAGTAAATATAAAGTAGAAAGTGCAAAAACAAATATAACAGATTGTAATGGAAATGAATTAGTAAGTGGAGAAAAAATAAAATATACAGAAAGTACATTAAATGGAGCAGACCCAGTATTAAAGAGTCCAATGATACCAATAATGTTATCAGATACAGGAGTAGCAACATATGCAGATATATATAATGACAAGTGGTATAATTATGCATCTAAAATATGGGCCAATGCAGTAATACTAGTAGACACACC
>CANRJN010000063.1 GCA_947630945.1 uncultured Bacilli bacterium
AAATAACAAAACATCTTTTTACCAGAAACCTACAAAACTTTTTACCAAAAACCTACAAAAAAATTTGACATTTACATTTTAAGATATGTTGTTTTAAGATTATATATAAAATATGTGATTGAAAAGTTAAATTTTATGAAATATTATAGTTGATTTTTATATTTTATGCTTTTTGACATGTGATGATTTATTTGATAATTTATAAAAAATTAATATTGAAAGGAGAAATTATGAAAGAAATCAATGGATTTGATAATGAATATGAATTTGTAAAATATTTTAATGGTAAAAGGATTAGGAAATTAAATCCAAATGCTTATGATTTAGTAAAATCATTATTTCCATTTGAAAATGAAAATTCTATTATTAAATGTTGGCGTAATCATTATAAGCAAAAAAGTGATATTTTGATTAGAATTAATAATAAAATGAAAGGTGTTAGTATAAAAATGGGTAGTAGAAATTCAGTTCATGTAGAGCCAATTACAGAATTTGTCCATTTTTTAATAGAAAATAATGTATCAAAAGAAAGTGTGGAAGAGTATTTGAAATATCATTATGCTGATGGAACTATGAATGGTAAGGGTAGGGTTAGAATGTCAGCAGTTGAATATAAAATTAACAATCAAGATAAAATTGATAAATTGAATTTGGAATTAAATAATGAGGAATTAATAAAGAAATCTATTTTAAGATTTGTTTTAAAAGGTACCAATAGTGAGTATCCAATTGATGCTTTAATTTATGGAGAAGTGGATGATTTTTTATGGATAACATCTAATGATTTAATGAATATTATTATGAGTAAAAAAGATTTGTATTCTACTGCTGTACATATTGGCGCGCTAGTAGTTCAACCACAGAATCGATGCTTGAATTATAACCCTAAATATATTAAGGCACGTTTTTGTGTTCAAGTGAAATGGTATAGTTTATTTGATGACATTATGGAAAATCTTTATATAAAAAGTTTTAAGAGTAATAATCTTAATTTTTAATTATATAATAAGAATAGGTGAGGTTATAAAAATATAATGATTTTTAATTAATTTGCTTGTGTTTTTTGCTTTGATTTCTACATAAATTGCTTAAAAATGTTGACAAACTTAAAATAATAAAGTAAAATGATTATTGCATTGGGGAAGTATAGTCATTGTACTTTGTTTACTTGCAGATGTAGTTTAATGGTAGAACTTCAGCCTTCCAAGCTGCTAACGTGGGTCCGATTCCCATCATCTGCTCCAAATTGTTTATTAAATTAGTCTTTCTTAAAAGATTAATTTTTTTATTTAAAAGGACCCATGTTAGCAGCATTGGAAGTCGAATATAAAGTCATATGATTAGTGATTCAAATAGAATAAATTGTGATTGTAAAAAATAATAAAGTTTATTTTACTTTTTAATATTTTAAAATTTTTATATTTAAGTTTTATAAATATAAATCATTAGCACAAATTATACTTTATATAGAAAGTCAATTGTAGTATAATATAATTATATTAAAATTATTGGGAATAATATTATTGAAAAAACACAAATATATAAATTATAGAAAAAAAGAATAAAATATAGTATAATATTTAAGACCGAGGAGGCAAATTTAATGAAAAAACCTAAAAAAGAAAAAGTTAAATTAAGCAAAGAAGAAAAAAATGAATTAAAATCACAAAAAAAATTAGAGAAAAAAGAAAATAAAAGAAACAAAAAAAATAATAGAGATAAACAAGATTATACAGTATTATGGGTACTTCTTGGAATATTACTAGTATGTTTTATATCAATAGGATTTTTATTTTATAAATATTTCTATGCAGGTACAAGTGAAAGTAAATATGGAACTAGATTAGATGGAATAGAAAATCATAAATTAAGTGAAACTCTAAAAGAAGATATTTCAGGTATTTACAAAGATGAAACATCTGTTGAGAAAGTTACAGTTAATATAGAAGGAAAAATTATATATATAACAATTGATTTTAAAGAAGCAATCAAAGTAGCAAAAGCACAAGAACTTGCTGTTAAATCATTAGATAAAATAGGGGAAGATAATTTAAAATATTATGAAGTACAATATTTATTAGAATACACAGGAGAAGAAGAAAATGAAAATTTCCCAATATTTGGTTCTAAAAATTCTAATAGTTTAAAAGTGGTTTGGTGAAATTATGAAAAATAAAAAAAGAAGAAATATTATTATTGCATTTATAGTAATAATAATTCTAATACTTGGTTTTTTTGGAACTTTATATTATGTAACAAATACAGTAAATAATTATTCATTTACTGAAAAAAGATGGATAAATGATAATTTAGATAAAACATTTGATATTTATGTAGAGCCATCTCTACCTGTATTCTCATTAGATGGAAATGGTGTATTTTATGATTTTATAAATGCCTTAAAAGAAAATACAGGACTTAACTTAAACATAATTACAACAGAAGATGAAAAAATAAAATTACATAATAAAAATAGTATAGATGATACAGATATAGTAATATACAAAGATCATTATATTGTTAGTGGTACATCTTCAACTATCATAAAATTATCTGATTTAGAAAATAAAAAAATTGGTGTAATTAAAACTGATACAAATACAGTAAAATATTATTTAACAGAATATAGTAGTATTACAATAAGTGAATACAATGATTTTGCTGCATTAGAAACAGCATATATTAATAAACAAATTGATTATATGATTATACCAATGTATAAATATCTAAATGAAATCGTATCAAATGATTATGAAATACTATATCATTTAGATGGACTATACTCATATTATTGTTTAGATTTAGATAAAGATAGTGATGAAAACTTAAATAATATAATGACTAAGTTTTATTATAGATATCAAGAAAAAGCAAATTCTAAAATAAATGAATATTTCTTAAATCTATATTATGAGACTAAAAACTATACAGAATTACAAAAAGATTCTATTACAAATGAAGATATACTAGTAGGATATATAGATAATATTCCATATGAGGGTATGATAGGTAATGACTTTACAGGACTTACAAATACATACTTATCTAAATTTTCTAGTATGACAGGAGTAACATACAAATACATAGAATACAAAGATACTAAGGAATTAGGAGAAGCCTTAAAAGATAAAAAAATAGATATTGCATTAAATTACTACTCATTGAGTAATGAAAATTATGACAATAGCAAAACACTTGGTTCAACAGAATATGTTGTTCTTGCTCATGAAGACAATAATTTAGTAGTAAATTCATTATATAGTTTAGTAAATACTCATGTAGATATGCTAAATAATATGAATTTAAAATACAATATGGCTAGTAAAAATTTATTTGAAATAAATGACTTTGCAAGTGTTAAAACATTAATTAAAAATATAGATGAAAACTCAATAATAATTATAGAAAAAGAAGTATATGATTATTACAAAGATTCATCACTTAAAAAATATAGTATTAGATATATAGATAATGTAAAACTTAATAATTCATTCTTACTTAAAAAAGATAACACATCATTAAATAGTTTATTTGATTTCTATCTAAGTACATTAAGTTCAAATGAAATTAAAAATGAGAGTGTACTTGGAGTAATTCAAACACTTAAAAATAATAGAATATTTAATTTTATAGTAAGTAATTTATTATATATAGTAATTGGAATATTAGTTCTTACATTCATAATTTATAGTATTATAAAGAAAGTTATGATTGTTAAAAAAGTTAAAAAAGAAGATAGATTATATTATTTTGATGCGATGACTAATTTAAAAAATAGAAATTATTTAAATGATAATATTGATTTTTGGTCATCTACAAAAGTTTATCCACAAACAATCATAATAATAGATATAAACAAATTAAAATCATTGAATGATAAAGAAGGACATGAAGCCGGAGATAATCAAATAAAAGCAGTTGCTAGTGTACTTATTAAAACACAAAGAGATAATAGTGAAATAATGAGAACTGATGGAGATGAATTTATGATTTATCTAGTTGGGTATGATGAAAAGAAAATAGGTACATATATTCATAAACTAAATCGTGAATTTGCATCAGTTTTACCTAATAAAGAATATGGAGTATCAATTGGATATACAATGATATTAAATGAACAAATGACTATTGATGATGCGATAAATGATTCACTTAGTAAAATAAGTAAAAGTAAAGTAAATAAAGATACAAAATAAAAAAGAATAAAGGAATATTATGAAAGAGAAGTTAATAAAAGCATATGATTTATTATTTAAAAAAGAAATTAGTATACTATCAGGTAATTTAGCATACTCTTTCTTTTTGGCTATAATACCAATACTATCTTTATTATTTTACTTCTTAACATCATTTAATATTTCAATGGATATTATTGAGAATTTTCTAACTGAAACATTTCCAAAAGATGTAGCAAATTTCTTGCAACCTGTATTTGCTAATAACATTACACCAAATACATTTATTACATTATGTTTAAGTGTATTTGTTATAACTAATGGATGTAATACAATTATTGCAACAAGTAATACAATATTTAATGTTGAAAGTTCTAATATATTAAAAAGATTTATAAAAGCCTTAATTCTTGCAATTATGCTTATAATTCTATTTGCTTTTGTCATTATAGTACCTTTACTTGGTAAATCAATAATTAATTTAATTGGAACATTTACAGATTTGGTAGAGACTTATAGATCATTTATAGATACAGTTTATGCACTATTCCAAATACCAATATCATTACTAGTAATGTTCTTTATAATAAAACTCTTATATACAATAGCACCAGATGAAAAAGTATCAAGTAAATATATGAATAGAGGTGCTTTCTTTACTACTATTTCATGGTTAATTGTTACTATTATCTATTCTTATTATATTAATAATATTGCAAGATACGATTTAGTATATGGTAACCTTGCTAATATAGTAATCTTATTATTCTGGTTTTATGTACTTGCATATATTTTTGTAGTTGGAATGTATATGAATAAAAATACACAAGATACAGGAATAGAAAAAACAAATACTATGAAATTAGATGAAATAAGAAAGAAAATGAAAGAAACAAATAGTAAAAAGAAATAATTAAAATGTCAATTCGACATTTTTTTTAATGTAATAGTGTTAAATTTTTAATGGTGGTATAAATGAAAGTTAAGATATTTGATGAAAGTCATGAAAAAGATTTAGAAAAAAGTATTAATGCTTTTTTATCAAGTACATCTTGTGATATAATAGATATACAGTTTAGAACTGCGGTATCTATTTTTGGTGAAGAACAAATATATTGTTTTTCCGCTATGATACTATATAAGGAGTAATATGAAAAAGAATAGTTTTGTAGAAGGGACAATACTTGCATCTATTTCATTAATATTTATTAAATTATTAGGTGCAGTATATGTAATTCCTTTTTATGGTATAGTAGGGGAGTTAGGTGGTGCCTTATATTCTTACGCGTACACTGTATATAGTTTGATTTTAGATATATGTACTGCTGGTATACCACTTGCAGTTAGTAAAATAGTTAGTGAATATAATACACTTGAAATGTATGAAGCAAAAGAAAGAACTTTAAAAGTTTGTAATAAATTTATTATAGTTTTATCATCAATATTGTTTTTAGCAGTATTTATATTTGCAAAAGAATTTGCATATTTATTAATTGGTAATACTACCGGTGGAAATAGTATTGAAGATATTGAACTTGTTATTCGAAGTATATCATTTTGTTTATTAATTGTACCATTACTTGCAGTTAAAAAAGGGTATTTACAAGGACAAAAATTTATTAGTGTAAGTACAACTAGTCAAGTTATAGAGCAAATAGTTAGAATTGCAATTATTTTAGTTGGCTCATATTTAGCAATTAGAGTATTTGAATTAAAAACTAGTATAGGTATAGCAATAGCAGTATTTGGTGCTTTTATAGCAGGACTTGCTGCTTATATATATTTAGAAGTTAAAATAAGAAAAAATAGAAAATTAATGAATATGCCTAAAAAAGGTGTAAAAGATAAAGTAAGTAATAAGACTATATTTAAAAAAATATTGGAATTTAGTATACCTTTAATAATAATATCAATTACTATTGATGTATATAGTATGACTGATTTATCTTTAATTATAAGAGGACTTTCATATTTAGGATATAGTGGTGCTGCTGCTGAAACTATTGGTAGTGTAATGGCAACATGGGCAAGTAAAATATGTTTAATTGTAAATGCCGTAGCATCAGGTCTTAGTATTAGTTTAATACCTTATATGGTAAGTAGTTTAGTTAAAAAAGATTATAAAACTATTAATAAAGAATTTATAAGATCAGTTGGTATAATTGTTGTAATAGGTCTTCCTATGGCAGTAGGTATTTCTATTTTATCTAATGAATTATATACAGTATTTTATGGATATAGTGAATATGGAAATATTGTTCTTAAATTATTACCTTTTTCAATATTATATACAAATATAAATTATTTAATTAGTATGATACTTCAAAGTTTAAATAAATTTAAAACTATATATTTAAGTACAGGAGTAGGTTTACTTACTAATGCACTTTTAGATATACCTTTAATGATATTATGTAGTAAATTAAATATTTATCCTTATTATGGAGCAATATTTGCAACTATAATTGGTACTACTATATCACTTACAATATCATTTAGAGCATTAAAGAAAGAAATGAATTTAAAATATGGTGGACTATTAGAAATATTTAAAAAAGAAATATTACCAATAGTTTCTATGACAGCAATAGTATATTTAATTCATTATTTAATGAAAGATATGTTTAATACTAGAATTACTATGTTAATACCTTGTATAATAACCGCGATAATAGGTGCTATAATATACTTTATAATTAGTTATAAAAATGGTCTTCTATATGATAGTTTAGGAGAAGATTATGTAAATAAAATATTAGTAAAATTAAAACTAAAAAAATAATTTTTTAGGGTTACTAAATACATAGAAATCTATGTGATTTGTTTATGTAATGTATAGTCTATTATGTAATAAAAAATAGTTCGATTGAACTATTTTTGTTTGAATTAATTAACACTTTGAAATATTAAAGATAATACTAATGCAATAAATATTGCTATTATAAATACATAAAGCATAAAGTTAGTATTTGCAAATCCATAATAGTTATTCTTTTTATAAGGCGATAATACAGCACCTTCTTCTTTAACTTTTTCTTCTTCTTTTTCATATAGTGGTGCTAGACGTCTTAATGTTTGTAATTCTTCTAATGAAAGATTTTCTCCTCTTTCAAATCTTTCTTTTAATTCTTGGTAGTTTTGTAATTTTAACACTTTTTCACTATCGTCATCTTTATTTACATTTGAATTTATTACTTCATTTTTTTCTTCTACTTTATTATTAGTTTTTTCTATAAAATCTTTTATATTAATTTCTTTACTACTAGGTTTATCATTTTTCATATTTATCATATCCTTTATTCTATATAAATTATATACTAAACAATCTTTTTTTACAACTTTTTTGTGATATAACCCGAGTTTGACAGTTAAAGAAATAAAAAATCACTTTTAGCCAAGTGTTTATAAGGCTTTGTAGTGATTTTTGTTTT
>CANRJN010000064.1 GCA_947630945.1 uncultured Bacilli bacterium
TCTTTTATTTTTAGTGCATATTCATAAGATTTTTGTGCTTTTGATTTTTTGAAAAATGTATATACAATTTTATTTATAAAATGAGGTATTTTAAAATATTTTACAACTAACTTTTTATTTTCATGTTCTATAACTTTTAGTTCATTTCTAGCTTTGTGTATAGTATTTGAATTTTCTTTGAAAAATTGTTTTATATTACATAAAAAATATTCAAATTTTTTAAACTCTTCGTTTAAAATAAATTTATAGTTTGACAATTTTTACCTTTTTCATTTTTGATAGTTAAGATTTTAGCCAAAAAAGCATTTAATTTGGATTTAACTACTAAAAAAGTAGAATATACGCTTAAAATAAATAAATTAAAGAGTTCTATGAAAAAAGTTTTAGAAGTTTGTCTTTCACCAGATTTAGGTGGACTTGAACTATATATGAAAAATATAACTAAGTATTTAAATTCAAATGCTGTAATAAATAAAAAATCAAAGCTGAAAAATGTATTTGAAAATGAAAAAATAAATCATTTTGAGCTTTCAAGATATAGCTTTTTTAAACTAGCTCAAATCATAGATAAAGAAAAAATTGACATAATACATCTTCACTGGACAAAAGATCTTCCTGTAGTTGTATTTGCGAAACTTCTTTCAAAAAGAAAACCAAAAATTGTTCAAACTAGACATATGCATATAACAAGATTTAAAAGTGATTTTTATCATAAGTTTTTATATAAAAATATAGATATGATGATTGCTGTTACAAATCTAGTAAAAGAGCAACTCGAAAAGTTTATCCCAAAAGATATAAGACCTAAAATAGAAACTTCTTATATTGGGGCAAATACTCCTAAACTTTTAAGCAATGAAGAAAAAAATAGTTTAAAAAAATCTTTTAATATCACTGATGAATTTATAGTTTGTATCGTTGGAAGAATTGAAGAAGCAAAAGGACAACATATAGTTTTAGAAGCTGTTGAAAGTTTGCGAAAAAGTGGTATAAATATAAAAACTTTAGTCGTTGGTCACTATATGGATGAAAGCTATTTTAATAATCTAAAAAACAACTATCCAAATGATATATTTACAGGCTTTGTTTCTAACCCTACTGATTTTATGCAAATTTCAAATTGTTTAGTTTTAGCAACAAAAAAAGAGACTTTTGGGCTTGTACTTATTGAAGCTATGAAATGTGGTGTTTGTGTTTTAGGAAGCAATAGTGGAGGACCTCTTGAAATAATCGATGATAAAAAAACTGGACTTCTATTTGAAAGTATGAATAGTGATAGTTTATGTGAAAAATTATCTTTGATTATAGAAAATAAAGATTTAAAAGAGTCATTAGCTTTAAATGGAAAAATTAAAGCTAATGAGTTTTTTGATAGTAAAAAACAGTTTGAAGAGATAAAAGAATTGCTAAATAAGGATTTTTAAAATATGAACTATTTTCAAAAAGCAATAAATAATTTTTTAAAAATTAAAAAATATTTTAAAGTTAAAAAAAATAACAAAATAGATATTTCGACTAATTTAAAAAATTCTAAAATTATCATAAAAGGTGATAGAAATTTGGTATTAATAAAAAAATCTGATATCAAAAGATTGAAAGTAGGTATTTATGGGAGAAATAATACATTAGAAATATATGAAAATTGTATGTTAAGAGACACCAATATAATAATTCAAGGCAATAATTTAAGAATTACTATAAAAAATAATTGTGAAATAGGAGGTGCTACTATTGTTTGTGCTGGTGAAAATAGTTCGATTCAAATAGATGAACAGTGTCTAATTGCTTCAAATATAGAAATTCGAAATAATGATGGTCACTCTATTTTTCAAAATGGAAACTTAATAAATCCAAGTTCAAACATCCATATTGGAAATAATGTATGGATTTGCCAAAATGTCAAAATTCTTAAAGGTGCATATATTGGTAATAATAGTGTAATTGCTTTAAACGCTCTTGTAAGCTCTGGAGTATATGATAATAATACAATTTTAGCTGGAATACCAGCTAAAATTATAAAAAATAATATTTATTGGAGTAAAGAGTTACCAATATAGTTATACTATTTTTTATATTTTTGAATTAACCTTTTAAAACATTTTTTTGTTCTTAACCATAATAAAACATTGTATGGAAATTTAAAATTCTTAATATTGATTTTTTGTGTTTCACATGCACATAAATCTCTAAGATAATTTTTTGTTTCATCTTTACTTATATTATTTTCATGCCATCTATATGCGGCAACTTTTTCATCAAAAAATAACATTAAATCTTTTGAAACAACTCTTAAATAAAAATCCCAATCTTCTATTATCAAATTTTCATTATAGTTTCCAACAATATCAAATAATTCTTTATTAATAAATGATGTTGGTCCAACAAAAGACCATCTTTTTATAATTTCTTTTTTTAATCCACTATCTGTAAAATAATTTTTTCTAGGAGCTTTTCTTTGCTCAAACATAGCACTTTGGAATAATAATTTTCCATCGTCATCCACTACTATTGCATCCGCAACTAACATTAATTTTGTTTTATTATTCTCTAAAATATCTACTCTTTTGGAAAATGTATTATTTATAAAATAATCATCGCTTGCAATTAATGCAATATACTTACCAGAAGATAAATTTATCATTTCATTAAGTGTTTTAGTTATACCTTTATTAGTTCGCTTTTTATATATTATATTAATAAAGTTACGATTAGTATCTATCCAATTTTCTAAATTTGAGCTATCAAGTTCTGTTGAGCCATCATTAATAATTATTATTTCTTTATTTGGATAATTATCTTCTAATATAGAATCTAAAGTTTTTTTTACAAATCTATTATGATTATAATATGGTATAAGCACACTAACTAAAGGCTTATTAGATAAATTCATTTAATTTCTCCACAATATTCTTTGTATCTTCCAAACTCTGAACTCCACTAATAGGCAAACTTAAAATTTCATCATGTATTTGTTCACCTATAGGATAACTTTCATTTTTCCACTCTTTATAAGCATCTTGTTTATGTGGAGGTATAGGATAATGAATAAGTGTTTGTACACCTTTATCAAGTAAATATTTTTGTAGTTCATCTCTTTTAGAAGTTCTTATTACAAACAAATGCCATACATGATTATCTTCTGCTCTTAGTGTTGGTAAAATGATATTCTCATTTTTGATATTTTGTAGATAATAGTTTGCTATTTCTCTTCGTTTTTCTACTTCTTTATCAAGATATCTTAGTTTTACTCGCAGCATCGCAGCTTGAATCTCATCAAGCCTACTATTTACACCTTTATATAGGTTTTCATATTTCTTATGACTTCCATAGTTTCCTAGTGCTTTTATAGTATTTGCCAACGCTTCATCATTTGTAGTTACTGCTCCACCATCACCTAATGCACCTAGATTTTTTCCAGGATAAAAGCTAAATCCACTAGCATCTCCTAAGTTTCCACTTCTTTTATCTTGAAAATACGCTCCATGCGATTGAGCTGAATCTTCTATAACTTTTAGATTATGTTTTTTTGCTATTTCATTTATAGCATCCATCTCACAAGTTTGTCCATAAAGATGAACTGGTAAGATAGCTTTTGTTTTTGAAGTAATTTTTTCTTCTATTTTAGTTTGGTCTATTAAATATGTATTTATATCTGGTTCTACCAAAATAGGTACTAGATTATTTTGGGAAATTGCTAAAATAGAAGCTATATAAGTATTTGATGGAACTATTACTTCATCTCCATCATTCATAACTCCTAACTCTTTATATGCTCTAAGTATCAATATAAGAGCATCAAGACCATTTGCAACACCAATAGCATATTTTGTGCCACAGTATTGTGCAAACTCTTCTTCAAACTCTTTGCATTCATTTCCTTGAATATACCAACCACTATCTATCACTCTTGTACAAGCTTCAATTAATTCATCTCTATATTGAGCATTTAAACCTTTTAGATCTAAAAATGGAATCATCATTTTTTATTGTCCTTTACATTCATTACAAATTAATTTATTATCACACTTTTGTCCACATTTACAAACATAGCCTTTAAGCCTTGCAGGATTACCATACCAAAGTTCATGTGCATTTATATTTTTTGTTACAACACTTCCTGCACCTATCATTGCATATTCACCTATAGTTATTCCACCTACAATAGTACTATTTGCACCAATTGAAGCAAACTTTTTTATAGTTGTCTTTAAAAACTCTTTTGGATATTGTTTACTTCTGGGTAAAAAATCATTTGTAAATGTTACATTTGGTCCTATAAAAACATTATCTTCTAAAATTATCCCATCCCAAATTTGTACACCACTTTTTATTGTTACATTATCTCCAATGATAACATCATTTTCTACAAAAACTTGTGCATTTATATTACAATTATTTCCTATTCTTGCATTTTCTAAAATTACACAAAATTGCCAAACATTTGTATTGTCTCCAATATATTCAGTTTGAACATCAGCTAATTGATGAATCATTTCTTACTTCTTTTAAAAATTTATCATAATTTCTTATATAGTCACTTTCATCATAGTGTTCACTTGCTAATACTAATAAAACACAATCCTTACTAAAATCTTTCATTTCTCTCCAAATAAGCCCTTCTATGTAAAGTCCTTGATTTGGATTATCAAGCTTTATCTCTTCTCTTTTATATCCATCATCAAGTACAAATATACAACTACCTTTTACAACTATGCACATTTGTTTCAGATTTATATGAGCATGAAATCCTCTTTCTACTCCGTCTTTTGTATCAAATATATAATAAACTCTTTTTATTTCAAATGGAGTATTATAACCTTCTTCTATTGCTATTAAAGAGCCTCTTTCATCTCCTAAAGTTTTGAAATCTACGAGTCTATAATTTATCATTTAAAATCCCTACTTTAATTAAATATACTAAATTCGATTTCGATTTAATATTTCAAATTTTTTATTATATATCAACAAGCTAAAAATTAATAATAACATCTTTCCTAGATTTTGATACATAAGTTCAGCTCCTGCAATACACATTGATAAATAAACAATTACTATATATATTGTTAGTTTCTTATATAAAATTTTTGATTTCTCAACCCTAATTATTTGATAAAACATATTAATCCATATTATAAATCCTACTAAACCAAATTGAACTAAGGTTTGAATATAAGTATTATGTAGAAAAGAACTATATCCTATATTAATAGATTTAAGCAAAAATTTATATTTATCATCTTTTTCAGTTTCATAATCAGAAGATTTTTGAATCTGTTTTTTTACTTCATCAATATGATCTCCTGTACCTACACCAAAGAAAAAATTATCTTTAATAACTGGTATACTATATTCAATAAGTCCAGCTCTTACACCAGAACTACTAGAATATTCTTTTTCATAATAACTTTTATTAAGTCCATTAAAAATATCATCAATTTGGTTTTTAATTTCATTATTATTTAAATAAATAAAGAATAATAGATTAATAATAACTATAATAAAAATAATTGCTTTAAAAATATGCTTTCTATAAACTGATAGTATCAAAAAAGTTATTGCCACAAAATATATTAGCATAAAAGTTCTAGAACCAATTATAAAAATATTAAAAGATAAACATATTATACAAAATAAAAAGAATATTTTCTTTACTAATAATTCTTTTTTTATATAATAAAAATTATAGAAAGAATATCCAATAGCTATAAGTAAAAAAAAACCATAATCAGATTTATACAAAAAAGGAATAGATTCACCAGAAATTGTATTATTAATTTGTATTAAATCAAAATACATCAAAATAGAAAGAATTGAACTAAAAAAGATTACTATTACAAAACATAAAAATATTTTTTCTATATATTCTTTTCTTATTATTGGATAAAACAATATAGGAGATAAAAGAATTATATTTTTTCTTAATTGGAATAAAGCATTTTCTAAATTTTCACTTCCTATAACCCAAAATGCATGTAGTAGAAAATATAAAATAAATGCTTGTATTATTTTATTGTTAAGCGATTCTATAAAATAACTCTTTAAATTATTATTTAATAAAAATATTACTAACATTATGTAAAATATAGTACCTGAGATTTTATACGAAAGCAAAAGAGAAATACAATAAATAATCATAAGATTATTTAGTATAATAATATTAAAACTTTCTTCTCTTAGCTTATTGAGATATAACATTTTCAATTTCCTTTTTAAGACTATTAGAAATTATTTTTGATGCTTTATAACTCCAATGAGTATCATCAGCATAATAAATGTCAATCTCATTTTTTAAAAGCTCTTCCTGAAGAATTTTTTTTGTATCAATTAAATAATATTTTTTATTTACTATTCTTAAATATTCAAACAAATTATTCTCATGAAAAAAATTATCTTTAATGAAAGGATAATATAAATCATATTTATCTACAGCTGGCATTACAAATAACTCAATACCAATTTGTTTTAACTTATCAGATAAAAGATTAAAATTTTGATTTATTTTATCAATATTTGTATCATTAAAGTATTTTAAGTTTTTTAAATCTTCTTCATAAATTAAAAGAGAATTTTTATTTTTTACACTAAACAAATCTTTTTTAAGCTCAAGTTTATAAACACTATCTTTTGCATTAATTTTAAAATTATATAATAAACTATAAAATAATACTTTATAATTTGCTGTGTTAATAATACTTGGAATCTCAATATTATCCCTCCATTTCTGGTTATAAAGTTTTTCTTCAAAATTATTAATTAATTTTATGTCCCAATCTTGATTTCTTGAATAGTGTTCATAAAATTTTCTTCCAACTGTTTCAATAATTATTATTTTAGGATGTATTTTTTGAAGCCATCCGTTATCTATTAACGCATTTATAGTTTCAATAAATGTATACTTTGAATCCAAAGTATTTATATTCATTACATTTACATTATACATTGTTGAAATATAATCTTGATAATATGGATTTTTACCACCTGAAGCACCATTTGAAAATGAATCACCTATAGTTATAATATCTATTTTATTATTATTAAAATCTTTATATGTAATATGAGTTTTCGGTAAATCAACTTCATCGATTCTATTATGTATAGAATTTAATTGATAGCTTATTCTAGATAAATCACCTATTGTATATGGTTTTGGATCTAAAATTTTATATGTAAATATATTCCAAACTATATAATGAAAACTTAAAAATAAAATGATAATTAATAAAGTTATATATACAAATTTTTTATTCATTTTTTCCCTAAAAATTAAAATACAAAAACTCAGAAACATTAGACATCATAGAAATACCTACAAGTAAAATTGTAATCATATAAATTAAATTAAAATAAGATGGCTTAAAAGTAATCATTTTTTCCATACTATTCTTAAAAAATATTATTAAAATAAACCCTATTATGATAAATATTGTAGTTTTATCTTTACCTAG
>CANRJN010000065.1 GCA_947630945.1 uncultured Bacilli bacterium
TATTTTTATGGCTACTTAGTGGGCTTATATTTAGGTATAATGCTGAATTTTATAATTTACTCAAATTACCTAGTTTTGCTCTTAGTGGAAAGTATATAAGTATTATTTGGTTTATCATTTATATTTTAAATACTATTAGTATAATTTTAGTAATCAAGAAAACTAATATATTTAAAAATAATAATGATTACTTATATATTTTAATAACAAATTATATTTCAAATGAATTATTTATGTATTTCTTCTTTTATTTAATGAGTCCATTCTTAGGATTAGTTATTACTACTCTTACATTCTTGTCTTCAATATTTTTGTATATTGAAACAAAAAAGATATCAAAAAGATCTTCTTATTTTTTAATACCTTATATGATTTATGGACTTTATGCTTTTATTTTAATGAGTACAATTTATTTTATGAATTTTTAAACATATCTAATATTTCATTAAATTCCTTTTCTGGTGGAACACTAAATTCCATAAACTTACCTGTAATTGGATGATTAAAACCAAGATATTCTGCATGTAACATTTGACCATAATTATTAATTATTTTTCTTTTTCCATACACACTATCATTTACAACAGGATGTCCTATATAGTCCATGTGTACTCTAATTTGATGTGTACGACCTGTTTCTAAAACTAATTCTACAAGTGTTGAATTTTTATATCTTTCTAATACTGTAAAATTAGTTACTGCACTTTTACTATTTTCATCAGTCACACACATCTTTTTTCTATCTATTTTACTTCTTCCAATTGACGCGACTATTTTACCTTTATTGTTTTCAATCACACCATGAACTAAAGCAATATATTTTCTTTTAATTCTTTTATTTTTAAAGTCATCTGATAATTTTCTTAATGCTTCATTTGTTTTAGCAATTAATAAAATACCAGATGTATCTTTATCTATTCTATGAACTATTCCAAGTCTTTCACTACCTTCTTCATCTGCAAGACTAGTAGTATGTGCCATTAACGCGTTTACAAGAGTATGTGAATGGTTTCCATTTCCAGGATGAACTACCATTCCACTTTTTTTATTTACAACAATAATATCATCATCTTCATATAAAATATCAAGTGGAATATCTTCTGCTTTAACAGTTGTATCAACACTTAAATCTTTTATTTTTATAGTGTCTCCTGTTTTTAGTGTATATCCACTTTTAACAATATTATCATTAACAGTAATATTACCATTTTTAATATTCTTAGATATAAAATTTCTACTTTCATTTATTATACTTGTTAAATAAATATCTAATCTTTTTAAATTATCTTCTTCTTTTACTATTACTTCTTTCATTACTACTCTCCATAAATATCATAATTATATAGATTATTACTCCAATTGATATAAATATATCAGCAAGATTAAATACAGGCATTTCTCTATTAAATAAAGTAAATGATATAAAGTCAATTACATATCCTCTAAATATTCTATCTATTAAGTTACCACAAGCACCACTTATAATTAAAGATGAACTTATTAATAATAAATTATTATCTTTTTTAGATTTAATTTCTTTAATTAAATAAATGATCATAAATATACTTATAAATATGATTAATAAAGTTTGACCACTAAGTATTCCAAATGATGCGCCTGTATTTTTTAAATAATAAAATTTTAAGAAATTATTTATTAAAATTATTGAATCATATAACTTAAATTTATTAATTATTATTAATTTAGATAATTGGTCAAAAAAAACTAATAAAATTATAATTAAACTAAATATAATATATTTCTTTTTCATATTTATATTGTATCAAATTTTTTAAGATATATCTATTAGTATTACATCTTCTCCTAATTTTTTAATTTGAGAAAACTTTATATTTAATTCATCTGTTTGAGAAAATAAACTTTTTACAAAATGTGCTTTTTCTATTACAAAATGAATCATATATCCACTTTTAACATCAAATTCTACATCAACTATTTTACCTATCTTCTTTCCGTCTCTAATACTAACAATATCTTTTTTTTGCAATTCTGATAATTTCATACTAAATTATATTACAAAATTAATTTTTTAACACTATTTAATGCACTATTTTCTATTCTTGATACTTGTGCTTGACTAATTGATAATTCACTTGCGATCTCTGCTTGTGATAAACCATCTACATATCTTTTTGTTATTATTGTTTTTTCTCTTTCTTTCATTTTAGACATTGCTTCTCTTAGTGCTAGTAATTCATCTAAATCTTTTATTTTTTTATCTTCTAATTGATCTAGTAAATAAATGGTATCTCCTCCATCACTATATATTGGTTCAAATATACTACTTACATCATTTAATGAATTTAATGTTTTATATAGTTCATATGGAGTAATGTTAAAATAGTTACACATTTCTTCATTAGATGGATATTTATAGTTTTTTGATAAGTATTCTTCTCTATAATTAATTAATTTATATGATAATTCTTTTGTACTTCTAGATACTCTTAACTGATTATTATCTCTTATATATCTTTTAATTTCTCCATCTATCATAAATACTGCATATGTACTAAATCTAACATTAAAAGATAAATCAAAATTATCAACTGCTTTAATTAGACCTACTACTCCAATTTGAAATAAATCATCCATATTATCACATTTATTTTGATATTTTTTTAAAATACTAAGAACTAATTTTAAATTTCCTTCTACTAATTTATTTTTAGCATTTTTATCTCCATTTTTAAATTGATTAAATAATTCTAACATTTCTTCATGTGTTAATACTTTTAATTTACTTGTGTTAATACCATTAATTTCTACTTTATTTTTTGCCATAAAAAATTCCTTTCACTTTTATATTGAAAGGAATTTATATTTTTTATTCAAAAATTAATCTAATTTTATATTTTTAGCAAGAACATCTAATACAGTTGGATCTTTAACTTCCATAACACCAAAACCTGCATTTCCATCATTTTCACCTGTTACTTTTTCTAAAAAGATAAAGTTGTTTGTGAAATCTTCTCCATCTTGTGTTAACTCTGCTGCTAGGAAATAAGATTTACCTTTATATGCTGCTTGTCTTAATATAAAATATTTTTTTCCATCTCTTAATTCTAAGACTTGATTAGTTAAATTTTCCATTCTTTTTTCCTCCCTTTTATGTTATGGTTGTCTTTCGTTTGATTCAACTTGATCAAAATATTGACTAAAATCAAAATTTAATACTGCATCTTCTAAATTTTGTTTATCTTCTTCTGGAACTGTATTATCTTGCATTACTTCTTCCATAGGTCTTTCTTCACCTGTTTTTGGTACCTCAGGTAATACTTTATCAGGCTCAAAATCTTCTTTTGTTACTTCAACTGTTCCATGATCAGTTGCATTTAAATCTCTATCTTCTTGAACTGTTGTATTTCCATTTTCATCGTGAAGGTACGCGTCTCCCGTAGAAGTTACTTCTACACCAGTTTTTTCATTATATGCAACTTCTCCTTTACTTTCACCTTCTGTTGCTAATTCTAACACAGGTTCATTTTTATCATCAACAGTTGGGTCTTTTTTATCTTCACCAGTATTTCCTCCAGGGTTATTACCTTGATTATCACTTGGATTACTTGGTGTTGGATCTTTTTTATCATTTTCATTATCATTTCCTGGATTACTTGGAGTTGGTGTTGGCGTTGGGTCTTTTTGTTTATCTTCTTCGCCACTACCTGGATTACTAGGTGTTGGAGTTGGTGTTGGATCTTTTTGTTTGTCTTCCTCTTCATCCTTATCACCAGGAGTTGGTGTTGGATCTACATGATTACTTTCTTCATAAGTTCCGATTCTGTGAGCCATTATACCTGTATGAACTGCTGTTCCTAAACCTGCTATTGTAAGTATGAATAATCCAGCATTTTTTAAAGCAGTTTTAAATTTTTGCCATAAAGTTGGTTTTGGTTGAACTACATTATCAACTGGAACAACAATTGGTTCTTCTTTCTCTTCTTCTTCCTCTGGAACTACTTCTGCATCACCTAAGTCTTCACCTAAATCATTCTCTTCATTTTCATCTTCCATTGTTGGTACTTCAGGAGGTAATTCTAAACTATCTTCATCATCAATAGGTTCAACTACTTCTTCATTTTCTCCTTCTTCACCTGGTAGAGGTACAGGAATTGGAACAACTTCTTTATTTTCTTCATCTTCCTTAGGTCCAAATTCCATTCCAACTGGATTCTCAGGAGTTATAGGTGTTTCATTATTTTCAACTTTTTTAGAATCTAAATCTTCTGCATTTTTATCCATTTCTTCATTTAAATTCTTTTCTTCATCCATTGAAGGAGTTACTTCTGGATAATTTCCACCATTTGTAACAATACGAATTTTATCTTTTAAACTATTTTTTTCTTCAAGTAAAGTTTTATTTCTTTCTTCTAATTGTTTAACTGCTTCTTCATTTACTTTTATTAATCCTTCAAAACGAGTTTTTCTAATATCATCAGTTGCAGTACTTAATTCTGCATTTAATTCATTTATTTCATTATTAATTCTAGTAATTTCATTATTGTTACGATAAATATCACTATTAACACTATTATATTTATCTCTTAATTCTACCCATAAATTTTCTTTTCCTCTAAGTTCAGTATTAATAGTTCTTCTTTCTCCTAATAATCTTTGAATTATATTATTAGCTGTATTAGATATATTTGCAATATTTTGTAAACTATAACCTTCTCCATTAACAGCAGTATTTAATAGTCCATCAACTATTTCATTAGTTTCATTATATATTGCTGTAAGCTCTTCATTTCTTCTTCTTAATTCAAATGTACCTAAAGTTTTTAATTCTTCATCAGTACTTGATATAGCAGTTAATCTTTCTTCTAATTCATTTAATCTATTTAATTCATCCATTATTTGCTACTCTCCTTTTTATTTCTAACATACATCTTAATTAAATAATTTAATTCTCCGTTATTTGAAATATCATCAAGTGTATTTACATCATATTTTTTATCTTTTAATAATTGTATCATTTCAGATTCTGTTATGTAATCTTCACTTAAATTTTCCCAACTATCAGGATTTGTTCCTTGAATTTCTTGTAATTTTATTTTAACTTTACTTTCAATACTTCTATCTCTTCCATCACTTACTTTTGGATTCTTAGTTGAGTAATCACTCCAATCACTCCATTTATATTGATTTGTCTTTGTAGCATAAGTATATCCTTTTGGTGCTGTTGCTGTATAATCACTTGTTGTAAATTTAGTTTCTTTATACCACTTATATGCAGTAGCTTTTGTTGCTGTATCTTTAATAGCACCTTTTACAGGTTCACTTGTATAATATACTTTTTCTCCACTAGCAGAATTTGCACCAGATGGATAATAAGTTCTAATTCCACTATCTACAAATTTATACCAATTATAGAATGTAACTGTTACTGATTGACAAGTTGCAGAATTTTTAGTATCACATTTTGCAGTTGATGGTGTAGTCCATGCTGAATAATTATTACATACAGCTTTTTCATTATCAACTTTATTCGCAATTACTGAATCACTATCAGAAGACACGCAACTATATATTATATCTCTTTGATATGTATAATTTTTATTTGATCCTTTTCCACATTCAACATCTGGTTGATATACTACATATTCTGATGTAGCATTTGTTGAACATACATAATATTTCTTTGGTGCAAATGTTCCTGTAACTGTTCTTGTACGATACATAGTTACATCAACTCCACCATCATTATATTTATAATCTCCTATTGGAGTAGGACTAAATGATTTACCACCATTTGCTTCTGTTGCATATTCTTTTTTAGCAGTTGTTGTATACCATTTATATGCTTCTGTTGTTTTACTATCAGATAGATTATATCCACTAGCTGGTGAACTTGTATAATATTCATTTACTTCACTAGCAGTTGCTTTATCACCACCTGTAGTATAATAACTTCTATTTGAAACATTCCAAATATATAATTTATCTCTGTATCTATAATATGTTGTCTTAGCAAGTGTTTTATAAGAATTATACTTAATATCTTCTTTCCATAACTCTTCTACTTTTCCAAGTTGTTCACCACCTTTTTTAAGTGCTTGTGGTAAATATTTAAATTCTGTATATGTTTGATCTGCTACAACATCATTTAAATTTCCTTCTTTTAAGTCTCCATATTCATTTTCTGAATTTTTATCTGTACATACAAGCCATGGTGTATATTGTTTAGTTCCATTTTCTAATACACATACTCTTAAATAAGTAGTTGATGTATTACAATTTGCAAAATTTTCTTGATTAATTAATCCATTATCGATTAATCTTTGTAATTCTACACTATTGCATTCACCTACAACATTTGGATTTTCTTCTAAATTACTATCAAAATATGCTTTACCAGCTTCTAATAACGCGGACTCATAATCAAATCCTGGTGTTTGTGGTTCAACTACCTCTCCTCTTCTTCCATCAGTACAGCTTTTAACTAAATATAATATCAATAATATAGCCAAAACTACTAATACAACGATAAGTGCTTTTTTTACTATACTTGATTTATTATTATCCTTATCTTCATAAGAATAATCATCATAATTATTTGACATAATAATTCCTCCAATCAATGTCTTATCCTATCAATCATTTTATCACAACTGTATATTCAAAACAAGATAAAAATTAAAAAAATATGAAATTTTAATGTTTCATATTTTCATAAGAGTTTTTAATTTTTTAATTACTTTTTTCTCAATTCTTGATATGTATGATTGAGATATTGATAATTTATCAGCAAGTTCTTTTTGTGTAAGTTCTTTTTTACCAAATAAACCATATCTTTGTTCTATTATATCTTTATCTCTAAGAGGCAATTTTTGTACTTCCATTTCAAGTAATTTTTTATTATCTTTTTCTTCTATTGATTTTTCTACAACATCATCCTCTGTACCATATACATCTTCAATATGAAGTTCATTTCCTTCATTATCAAAATTAATTGAATCTTCAAAACTAATTTCACTCATTCTTTTTCTATTTTTACGAAGGAACATTAATATTTCATTGTCAATACATCTTGATGCATATGTTGCAAGTTTAATATTTTTATCTAATTTATATGTTTTAACTGCTTTAATGAGTCCAATTGTACCTATACTTACTAAGTCCTCTAAATCATATATAGTATTATCATATTTCTTAGATAAAAATACTACTAATCTTA
>CANRJN010000066.1 GCA_947630945.1 uncultured Bacilli bacterium
TATGGGGTAAGGGGGTTTTTGCCTTTTTTTATAAAAACTTGTTTTTTATTATTGTTTTTTGAAAGCAATAGCATAAATAAATATAAATAAAAGTATTTTCCAATTTTTGGTAATATAAAATAATAGAATAAAAACATAATAAAATTAGGTGATAATTATAAAAAAGTTATTTTTATTATTTTGTTTATGTTTTTTATTTAATATCGGTGAAATAGATTCAAATAATGATAAAGTATTACTATATGATAAAGAACATTTATATGATGAAAATAACTTTAAAGTATATTTTGTTAATACAAATTCAAATGAACTTAAAAATATTTTAAAAATATTAGATATAAGAGTTCTTAGTTATATGATAAATGATGAAAAATATTATGCAAAAGATATAGATGATTTAATTAATAATTATATAGAAGATAAATCATTACAAGAAAAAATATATTATGAAAATTATGGAATACAAATTGATGGAATAAATATTATGAGTAATACAGAAGAACTATTAAAATTAGAAGCCTTAACAAATGTATATTAGAGTTTAAAAACTCCTTTTTTTTATATCAAATTTGATATATAATTATAGTGGTGATGATATGAAAAAAAGTTATATAATTGATGGTAATGAAGCCACAGCAAGAGGTGCATATTTATTTAGTGAAATATGTGGAATATATCCAATTACACCTGCTAGTCCTATGGCTACATTAACTGATAAATGGGCAAATGAAGGAAAATTAAATTTATTTAATGATACTGTTAAAGTTATAGAAATGCAAAGTGAAGCAGGGGCAGCCTCTGTTACTCATGGCGCGCTTCAAGCAGGAAGTCTTGGTACAACTTTTACAGCATCACAAGGACTATTATTAATGATACCAACAATGTATAAAATGGCAGGAGAAATGTTACCTGCTGTAATACATGTAGCAGCAAGAAGTCTTGCAACACATGCTCTTTCAATATTTGGAGATCATCAAGATATTTATGCAACAAGACCAACGGGATTTTGTATGTTATCATCATCTTCTGTCGAAGAATCATATTATATGAGTATTATCTCTCATTTATCTGCAATAGAAGCATCCCTTCCATTTTTACATTTCTTCGATGGATTTAGAACAAGTCATGAATTAAATAAAGTATCTTTATTAGATGAAAGTGAAATATTAAAATTAGTAAATTATGATAAAATAAATGAATTTAAAAATAACGCGTTAAATTTAGGTAAAAATATAACACGTGGTACATCACAAACAGCAGATGTTTATTTTCAAAATACTGAAATTAGAAATAAATATTATGAAAAAGTTCCTGATATTGTAAATAGTTATATGGAAAAAATAAATAAACTAGCAGAAACTAATTATAAACCATTTAATTATTATGGAAGTGTTAATGCAACTCATGTAATTGTTGCAATGGGAAGTGTTACTAATATAGTTAAAAGTGTAGTTGAAAAATTAAATTCAAATGGTAAAAAAGTAGGACTTTTAGAAGTACATTTATATAGACCATTTAGTAGTGAATATTTACTTAAAGAATTACCAGAAACTGTAAAAGTAATGGCAGTTTTAGATAGAACAAAAGAAGCAGGTAGTATAGGAGAGCCCTTATATTTAGATATAGTAGAGGCAGTTAAATTTAGAAATATAAAAGTATATGGTGGAAGATATGGACTATCTAGTAAAGATGTAACACTTGCAGATATAAATGGAGTATTTGAAAATATATTTTTAAATAAACCTAAAAATCATTTTACAGTAGGAATAATTGATGATGTTACTAATCTTAGTATTGAACCAAAAGATATTGAAATAGAAAAAGATTATAAAGAAATAAAAGTATTTGGTTTTGGATCAGATGGTATGGTTGGCGCATCAAAAAACTTTATGAAAGTTTTAGGTGAAAGAGATGAAAATTATGTTCAAGGATATTTTGAATATGATTCTAAAAAGAGTGGTGGGGTTACAATCTCTCATTTAAGAGTAGGATCTACTAAAATAGAAGCCCCATATTTTTTAACAAATCCTGATTTTATAGTTGTATCAAAAGATGTATATTTAAATAGATATTTTTGCTTAAAAGATATAAAAGATGGAGGTACACTTTTAATAGCAAGTAATAAAACAGATGAAGAATTAAATAAATTAATAAGTTATGAAAATAAAAAAGAAATACTTGATAAAAATATAAAAGTATATATTGCAAATTTAGATGAATTAAATAAAAAATATTCATTAAAAGGAAAAATTAATAATGTAATTTGTATGTATATGTTAAAAATTAGTGGATATGGTGAAAGTGAAATTGAGGACTTCAAAAAATTAGTTAAAAAAACATATAGCAGTAAAGGTGAAGAAGTTGTTAGTAATAATATAAATGCTATTGATGATGCTCTTCAATATTTAGAAGAAATAGATAACAATATATTTACGTTAAGTGAAACTGTAAACAAAGACAAAGACTTTACAGATGAAATATTAAAACTTCGTGGTAATTTACTTAAAGTATCCGATTTTGAAAAATACAAAGATGGTACATTTGAAGGTGGAACTGCATCAAGTGATAAAAGAAAAATATCACAGTATGTTCCAAAATGGTGTAAAGAAAATTGTATAGAATGTAATCAATGTGCCTTTGTTTGTCCACATGCATGCATAAGACCATTTTCACTTACAGATAATGAATTAATTGAATCCCATTTAGATAAATCAGAAACAATTGAAAGTGTAGGAGAAAATAATAAGAATTTCTATATGTCAATAAATGAAGCAAATTGTACAGGTTGTGGACTTTGTATTAATGCATGTCCTGGTAAAGGTGGAGAAAAAGCCTTATCATTTGGTGAATTTAATGAAAGATATGATAGAATTAGTGATTATTTATTTAATAATCATGAAAATATAACACCATTTAATAAATATACAGTTAAAGGACTTGGATTTCAAAAACCTTATTTTGAATTTTCAGGTGCTTGTGCAGGATGTGGAGAAGCAGGATATATCAAATTATTAACAGAATTATATGGTAAAAATATGGTAATAGCAAACGCGACAGGATGTTCATCAATTTATGGTGCATCTCTACCACTTACTCCATATAAAATTCCATGGATGAATTCACTTTTTGAAGATAATGCAGAGTTTGGTTTTGGAATTCATATGTCTTATAAAAAGACAAGAGAAAGAATAAAAAAATTAATGTATAAATATAAAGATAAAGTATCTCCTGAAATAAAAGCAACATTTAAAGAATGGATAGATAATATGGAAGATGATGATTTAACTTATGCTATTAAAAGTAAGTTAGAGGATAGCCTAATTCCAGAAGAAATAAGAGATTTACTTGACTATATTCCATCTAGAAAAGTATGGATATTAGGTGGAGATGGTTGGGCATATGATATTGGTTATGGAGGACTTGATCATGTACTTCATAGTAATGAAAATATAAATATAATGGTACTTGATACAGAAGTATATTCAAATACAGGAGGTCAAAAATCTAAATCAACAAGGGCAGGTAGTATAGCAGAATTTGCATCTAATGGAAAAATAGAAAACAAAAAAGATTTATTTAGAATTGCTATGTCTATTCCAAATGTGTATGTAGCATCAATTTCAATGGGCGCTAATATGATGCAAACAATTAAAGCATTAAAAGAAGCAAAAGAACATAATGGTCCATCACTTATAATTGCATATAGTCCATGTATTGAACAAGGCATAATAGGTGGTATGTCAAATCAATTAGAAGAACAAAAATTACTTGTTGAAGTCGGATATAATTTACTTATGAGATATAATCCAGAAGAAGACGAGTTAATAGTTGATTCAAAAGAACCAGATTTCACAAATTATGATGAAGTATTTACACATGAATTAAGATATAAAAATTTAGAAATAAAAAATGAAGAAGAATATGAAAAATTATATGAAGAAAATATGAACTCTTCAAAAGAAAGATATTATTATTTTAAAGATATAGAGCAAAAAAATGAATAAAATTGACAAAATAATGTCAATTTTTTCTTATATTTCAATAAAACAAATAATATATGATAAAATATTTTTAAAGAGGAAAAATTATGAGTATATTTAAATTTAAAGATAAAAAGTCTAAAAATATAGAAGTTTTTAAGTCAAAAGTAACAAAAGAAATATTAGATGAAATGGCAGAAAATAATGATAAAAAAATTATATATGTTGATAAGCCATTTTATAATTTAGAAGAAAAATTAACTAATTACACTTTATGTGATTATCCAAATAAAATTTTATTTTATAAAGGGTTAATAGTAAAAGAATTAGAAAATAAACCAACAGATTATTTTTTAATATGTACAGATAAAATAAATATAGATGAAATAAAACAAATATATTCAATGTTGAAAATTCAAGATTTTAGAAAACTTCATATAAAATTAAATAATAAATGTGAATATGAAATTATTTTTAATGGAAAAGATATTAATCTAGACATAAAAGATTATGATTTAAATGAAACACTTAAATTATATGATTCATTAAAATCACAAGGATATAACATAAAAAATATAAATTTAAGTTTTTGTATAGTTACAGATGAAAAATTATTAAATGGAGTAAATTATTATAATTATGATTATTCTAAATTAGATGAAATTAATAAAAATGGTACTTCTATAAAAGTAGAATATTCTTCTAAATCTCAAAATCATATACCATATAAAAATTTTAGATTTATGATTGATAAAATAACTGAATATAGAAATTTAGTAAATAATTATGGTTTATCCCCTTTGGAAAAACTAATGAGAGCATATGATATTATGAAAGAATATAAATACAAAGAAAGTGATAAAATCATAGATACATATGCACCAGATAAAATAGTTAGTGAAAAAAATATAACTTGTGTAGGATATTCATTAATGATGAATGAAATTTTAATGGGACTAGAAAATAATATAAGAGTAGGAAATGTAGATATAACCTCTAAACATATAGAAGGAAAAAGTGAAGGACATAAAAGAAATATAGTAAGAATAGATGATGATAAATATAATATTCATGGACTTTATTTTCTTGATGTAACTTGGGATAGTTATGATGAAAGATTTAGTCAAATATATGATGATTATCATACACTTGATTTGTATAAACATTTTTTAATACCATTTAGTGAATATGAAAAAGTATTTCCAAAAGATTCAAAACCTATTAGTATATTTTCAAATTATATTAAAGATAGAATAAATGATGATTGGAGTAAAGACCATTTAAATGAAATATTAGCAGAATTAAAACCTGATAAAGAAGAAAAATTATTAAATAAATATAGAATTACATTTTTTAATGATATAGAAAAAATAAAAGATAAATTTAAATATGTTTGTGCTAGTAGATTACCATATGAAACTCTTTTAAATGTAATAGCAAGAGTAAGAGTGGCAGAGGGATATAAATATGAAGAATTAAAAGAAGAACTATTACGTGCATCAAAAACATTTGGTGAATTTTATAGTGCTCCTACTGTTAATATAGATGAAATAATTAAACAAAATTTAAAAGATAGTCATGAAAATGAAAATATAGATGAAGATAGAGGTATGAAAATATAATATGTTTAAATATAGTAATTCTAATAAAAGATATTATACACTTGATTATTTTTATAAACATAAATTTAACTCAAAAGTATTTAAAGTTAGTTTAAATGCAGGTTTTACTTGCCCTAATAAAGATGGAACAGTAGGAGTAGGAGGATGCATATATTGTTCTAAAACAGGAAGTGGAGAATATGCAGGAGATAAAACAAAAGATTTAGTGACACAATTTAATGAAGTAAAAGAAATGATGTTAAAAAAATGGCCTAATGCTAAATATATTGGATACTTTCAAGCAAATACAAATACTTATGCTCCTGTAAAAGTATTAAAAGAAAAATATGAGTCAATTTTAGCACTTGATAATGTAGTAGGTTTAAACATAGCAACGAGATGTGATGCAATAAGTGATGAGTGTTTAGACTATTTAGAAGAATTATCTAAAAGAACATATTTAACAATTGAACTTGGACTTCAAACAATACATGAAAGAACATCTATATTAATAAATAGATGTCATACATTAGAGTGTTTTACTGATATGGTTAATAAATTAAGACAAAGAAATATTAATGTAGTAGTACACATTATAAATGGACTTCCATATGAAACAAAAGAAATGATGATTGATACAGTTAAATATTTAAGTAAATTAGATATACAAGGAATCAAAATACATGCATTATCTATATTAAAAGATACACCATTAGAAAAATTATATAAAGAAACAAAATTTAAAACACTTACAAGAGAAGAATATATAAATATAGTTTGTGATCAACTAGAATATTTAAGAGAAGACATAGTAGTTCATAGAATCACAGGTGACCCTAAAATAAGTGATTTAATAGAACCAGATTGGTTAATTAAAAAAGTAACAATTTTAAATGATATTGATAAAGAAATGAAAAGAAGAAATTCATATCAAGGTTGTAAATATAAAAAATAAAGCATTCAATTTTATACTGAATGTTTTAATTTGATAACATTTTCACCAATAACACTTATTGTAATAGTATCTCCATAAATTGATTTTATTTCATCAACTAGTGTATCATTAATTTCATTATAAGAAATATTTTTAAATTCTGGATATAATCTATAAATATGTTTACACGCGGTGTCCTTTAAAATATTAAATCCAAGTATATCAATAAAAGGATCTTCAAACATAAATTGTACTAAATCAAAAACTTTATCAAAATTATTTGTAAAATTATATCCTGTTATTAGTGATAAAACAGTTTCTAATTCAAAATCTTCTTGCATAATTCCTCCTTATATATTATATGTATATAGGTTAAAAATCCTATATTTTTAGATTAAAAAGGACTGCCACCCCCTGATGGACAGTCCGGAAAAAAGAATAAAAAGGGGTTGGCTAGTGTGATACTAGCACCAATTCGCCTAAAAGTGAATTGGTAAG
>CANRJN010000067.1 GCA_947630945.1 uncultured Bacilli bacterium
TATTGATTTTTTATAATTTATTTGTTATTATTAAATAAGTTTTAAGGGAGGTGGAATCATGCCTAATATTAAAAGTGCTAAAAAAAGAGTATTAATTACTAAAAAAGAAACTGTACTTAACAATGATGTAAAAGCAAGTATGAAAACTGCTATTAAAAAAGTTGAAAAAGCAGCAAACAAAGAAGAAGCAACAACATTACTAGCAGAAGCAATCAAAAGAATAGATAATGCAGCATCAAAAGGTGTAATTAAAGCAAATACAAGAGATAGATATAAGACAAGATTAAATAAATTAGTAAATGAGAAGTAGTTATCTACTTTTTTATTTTGTGTAAAATTTACTTGAAAGTGTATGAAATTAGTACTATTATGGTATAATTTAATTGGTGAATATTATGAAGTCAACTAAAATTTTATTAAATATAGTATTTATCTTAATATTTTTAATAGTTGGATATATTTGTATAGTTAAACGCGATGAAATTAAAACTTATGCTTATCAAATAATTGATAAATACAAATCTGATAAAATAATTATTCCTAATTATAAAAGTCATTATAAAGATTATAAATTTAAAACAGTAAGTGAAACTGATAATTTTGTACCAAGTAATATAGATGATTTAAAGAATATTTATTATACTGTTTTAAATAATGGTTGGGAAAGTTTTACTTTTTATTGTCCTAAATCATATACAGAATGCGCAAACGATGTTAAATCTCTTGCTAATAGTAAATATACTGAAATTATAAATAATTATGTAAGTCCTCTAAATTCATATATTAAATATAATACATTAATAGTTAATGATGATAAGATTAATTTAAAAGTAGATAAATTATATACTAATGATGAAATAACTAAATTAGATGCATTTGTAAATAAATTTATAAATGATAATAAAATTAATGTAAAAAATCCTACTAAAAAAGATATTAAATTAATACATGATTATTTAGTAGATAATATAACTTATGATAAAAAGTATAAAGAAGGAGATGAAACTGTATCAAATAAAGCAACTACTGCAATATTTAATAAAATTGCTATATGTAGTGGGTACACTGATGCATTTGCAATATTTTTAGATAAGTTAAATATACCAAATTTTAAAGTTACAACAGAAGACCATGTATGGAATTTAATATATTTCGATAATAAATGGACTCATATTGATGTTACTTGGGATGATGATGAAGTAAATAAAGATAATAATCATAATTTCTTTATGATTGATACTAAAAAATTACTTGAAATTGATGATTTAAAACATAATTTTGAAAAAAGTGATTATTTAGAATTAAATTAAAAATATCTTGAAAAAACTAATCAAGATATTTTTTTACCTCTTCTATTGTTTTATTAAAATCTTTATAATTTACATTAAACCATTTTATATCTTTCATTTGATTATTAAACCAAGTATATTGTCTTTTAGCATATCTTCTAGTATTTCTTTTAATAAGTTCTTTTGCTTCTTCTAAACTTATTTCATTATTAAAATAACGTGATAATTCTCTATAACCAATAATATTTGCAAAATTTTTATAATGTTTGTTATATAATTCTTTTGCTTCTTCTAACATACCACTTTCAAACATTTCATCTACTCTGTTATTAATTTTATTATATAATTCTTCTCTATTTGCATTAAGCCCAATTATTTCAAAATCATATACTTTTTTATTAATATCAGGTGTTTTTTCGATAATTTTACCTGTTTGATTATAATATGTAATAAATCTTTCAAGTCTTTTACGATTATTAATATGAATATTATTGTTCTCATCTATTTTATCTGCCATTAATTTAAGTTCTTCATTAGAATAATTTGAATAGTCATATTTTTGATTATTTGTTTCATCTAAATTATAGTTATATAATAGTGCTTTTATATAAAGTCCACTACCACCAACAATGATTATATTTTTATTTTCTTTTATAAATTTATCTAATAATTTTCTTCCATCTTTTTGATAATCAAATAATGTATAATCATCATTTAATGAAACTATATCAAATAAATAATGAGCAATACCCTCTTTTTCTTCTTCTTTAATTTTTGCTGTCGCGATTAAGGGCTCAGTGTAGACTTGTGTTGAATCTGCATTTAAAATAACTGCATTATATTTTTTAGCAAGATTTATTGATAAAGTAGTTTTACCACTAGCAGTAGGACCTACAATTACAATAATTCTACTCACTTTCTTCATCCTTTTTATATATTATTTCTAATGTATGCTCTTTAATTGGGACCACTTCTCCATGTTCATTTAAAGTTAAATCATTAGCGGCAAGATATTCAAAAAATTCACTCATACTTTGTTTAGTTTGTTCTAAAATATTCTTTTCAAATTCTAAAAAACTCATATTAATTCACCCTCTTAAATAATTTTTCTAATTCATATTTTGGATATTTAATAATAGTAGGTCTTCCATGAGGACAAGTATATGGAAATTCACATTTAAATAATCTATTTAATAATTCTTCTTCTTCAAGTGGACCTATATTTGTATTTGCTTTAACACTCATTTTACAAGCAAGACGAATTGCTGCTTTTTCATTAAATTTAATTCTATCAAATTTATTTTTAAATTCACCCATTAGTTCAAATATTCTTTTTGTACTTTCTTCTTCATACCCTTCTTTTAACCAAGATGGATGAGCAGTTACTCTAAATGTATTATCTCCAAATTCATCTACTTCAAAACCTAATTTTCTAATTTCATCAAGATTATCTTTTATATTCATATATTCATTCTTAGAATATTCTAATTGTATTGGAAATAACATATCAGTTGTATATACTTTATCACTTTGAAGTTCACGCATATATTTTTCATAATTAATTCTTTCATTTGCTGCATGAATATCTATCATATACATAATATCTTCATCTTGCGCTATTAAATATGTTCCAAGAGCAAGACCAACAGGTTTTATAAATACATCTTCTTTTTTTATTTCATCTTCATTATAAACAACTTCTTCTTCATTATCACTATCTAAATTAAGTCTTATGCTTTCATATTTTTTAGGTTCAAAAGTGTTTATTTCATCTTCTACAACTTCATCTACACTATTAAATTTATCATTTAATGTATATTCATTATAATCATTTACTATATTTGTATTTTCATTTATATTGTTACTTCTATAACTTGTTTCAATATAACCTTTAAATGTATTATTACTTTGATTTAATGCAGATTTAATAGTATTAAATAATAAATCCGTAAGACTTTCTAATTTAGAAAATTTAATATCTTGTTTAGTTGGATGAATATTAACATCTATTATAGTTGGGTCTGTTTCAATAGAAATTACTACTATTGGAAACTTGTTTTCAGCAAGTACTGTATGATATGCATCTTTAATAGTTTTATTAACTGTGGGGTTTGTTACAACTCTTCCATTTACAAGTGTTATCATATTATTTCTATTAGATTTTTGTATATTTAAATTACTTATATAACCACTAATTACATAATCATAATTTTCAGCATTAATTTTAATCATATTTTTAGTGGTATTAAGTCCAAATATTTCATGTATAACTTTATATAAATCATTACTACCACTTGTTTTTAATACTACTTTTTCATCATTAATTAATGTAAATGAAACACCTGGATGTGAAAGTGCAATTTTTTCTATAAAAGCAGTTGTATTTGATAGTTCTGTATTTAAACTTTTTAAGAATTTAAGTCTTGCTGGGGTATTATAGAATAATTCTTTTACTTCAATTATAGTACCTTTTCTCATACTACCTATTTTTTCACTTAATATTTTTCCTGCTTTAATATTAATAAGTGTTGACTCTTTTCCATCATATGTATCTAGTGTAGTATTTGATACTGCTGCTATGGCTGCTAAGGCTTCACCTCTAAATCCAAGTGTATTTATAAAGTATAAATCATTTTCATTTTTGATTTTACTAGTCGCGTGTCTATAAAAGCAAATTCTAGCATCTTCCCTACTCATTCCAATACCATCATCAATTACTTTAATTAATTTAGTACCACTTTCTATTAATTCAATTTTAATATTTTTGCTTTCTGCATCAATACTATTTTCAACTAGTTCTTTTACAACATTTGCAATTCTTTCTACTACTTCTCCTGCTGCTATTTTATTTATCAAGTTATCATTCATTACATTAATTTTTCCCATACTATATCATACTCTTTCTTTTTGTTACTAATTTTAAATCTAAAATATGTATTTTAATACTTCCTATTTTAGTTATTCTAATAAATCCAAGTCCATTTATTATAATGTCCGTAGGTTCTGTTATTTCATAACTAACACTAGGTAATATTCTTAATTTATCATTTTTAGATTTTATTTTTTCATATCTTAATTTATCACTCATGTAAAAACTAAAACTATTATTTTTTTCTCCAATATTTTCTATTCTTAAAATATCATTTATAGTTATTGAATATCCACTTTTTACTTGAAATGTTTTTATTTTTATTTCCTTTTTAGGATATAATTTTACTACTTTTGTATAATCTACAAAATTATATATTGCATCTTTATCTATAAATCCTGGGGTATCTACAATAGTTAGTTTATTATCAAGTTTAATTGTTATGTAAGAAGCGGTAGTGTTTGGTATTGAACTTGTTGTAATAACAGGACGCATTAAATTACTTGTAAGTAAATGATTTATAAATGTACTTTTACCACTATTTGTAAATCCTACTATATAAAGTCTTCTTACATTATCTTTTCTTATTTTATTTAAAAATGCATCTATATTATAATTTTTAACAGAACTAATACACATAACGTTATCTGTATCAAATATATTACTTCTTACATAGTCAATTATTTTCTTTTCTTTTAAACTTTTAGGAAGTATATCTTTTTTGGTAATTAAAATGTATTTTCTACTTCTAAATTTGTTTATGTATTTTCTTATATTGTCATTTATATTTAACGCGTCTATTAAAAAAGCAACAGAAGAGTATTCATCACTATTAATATTTCTAATAATACCATCTGTGTCTATTTTTTTATCAAGTACACTATATTCTCCATAATGTTTGATTTTAAAACATCTCTCACAATAAAGAGATTTATCATAAACACTACTTCTTACAAAACCTTCTTTGTTTACATTATCAGTTTGAAGTGTACTTCCACATCCTATACATTTTTTATTATTCATAATATTTTCCTCTTATAAATAAGTCCTTTTTTTCTAAACTATTATATATAAATTTTTCAAATAATCTATTAATAAATGTAATTGTATAATCTTTATCAGTAAGTGGATTTACAAGAACGCTTGTAATATCTAATTTATTAGCGCCATATATATCTGTAAGTAATTGATCCCCTACTGCTGCTAGTTCTGTTGATTTGTATTTGTATTTTTCCATTATTTTTAAGTATTTATTTTTATGTGGCTTTAATGAAAATGAACAAGCATCAACATTTAAATATGTTTTAAATGGCTCTATTCTGTATTTAGGACTATTTGACATTATAATTAATTTAAATCCTTTATCTTTAAGTTCATCAAATAATTTTTTAAGTCTTTTAGTTGGTGTATTAACATGAGGTGGAGTTAATGTATTATCTAAATCAAAAATGATGCATCTAACACCCTTTTTAAATAATTTATCATAGTTTATATAATATATACTTTTTTCATAAATATCTGGCATATAATTTTCTATCATGTATTCCACCTTCTCAATATAAATTATATCAATTTTTTGATATAAAAAAAAGAGAAAGTTATATTAAAAAAATAATAATTAAATTTTAACTATTAATTATTATTTTTTAGTCTTCTTTGATATGAACTTATCTGTGCTTTTATATTATTGTGTTCATTTATAGTATCTATTATAAATGTATCAAATAATCCACTTATAAATACACTTAAAATATTTTCAAGTACTACTATATATGGTGCTAAATTTTTATTTAAACTTCTAGTTAAATCATCATAATTAAATACAGAATTATATAAAATATATAAAGTACATAAATTAGAAACAACAGCAAGTGGAAGAATACATTTCAAAGTTTTCTTATACTTATTATCTAAATTTTGAATATCTATATTTAAAATTTTAATTATACCATCCATATCCTTAATTAATTCTTTTATTTCATTAGTATTAAGTGGCATATTTCCTTGCATTAATAATTCTTTTTCTATTAATAATTTTTGTTCATTTAATAATTCTATTTTTTCTTCTTTTGTATAATCTCCATTTATTATTTCATTTATTTTATATTCTAAATAATTTATATTTTCCATATAAAACCCTCCAATAAAAATTATAACACAAATACTAAAATTAGTAATGAATTTTATCTTTAAGTCTTAAATTATATGTGTTTATTTCATTATCATATTTTGAATAATTTATATAATTTTTTATAGTTTTAACATCTATTACACCTGATAATATAGGTAAAATTAAAATAGTTACTAATAATTTTAATAAATCTTGTGATTGTAATTCTAATACATTTTGATTTTCTATAACATAATTTATAAACTCATATATATTATATCCATTAAATGTTGTAAAACCTAAAGATAATGGTAGCTGCCATATTAAATTATTTCTCAATTTTATTTTTGTAAATTTCATACTATTTAAATAGTATCCACTTTCTAAATAACTTTGAGCAACATTGGATAATTTATATATTTCATCAGAATAAACTTTAAATTCATTTAATAATCTTATTTTTTCATCATAAGATATACTTGAATTACAAATTTTATTTATATCTTCTGTTTTTAAAACTTTATTCTTTTTTATTTCTTTTTTTAATTCGTAAAAAAATTCACTTAAACTCATCATTTTTCATTCCTCACAATTTAATTAATTTTTAAAACTTAAAACATTATATCAATAGAATACTTGTTAGTCAATAAAAAAAGATTAAAATAAATTTTAATCGCCAATCACTATGTGATTGGTAATTTTTGAATTATAATATATTT
>CANRJN010000068.1 GCA_947630945.1 uncultured Bacilli bacterium
CTGAAAAGTTTCCAAGTGTAAATCAAAAAAAGAACTGTCAAAAAAATTAATTATTTAACTTTTTCGACAGCCCCTTAATTTTATTTTTAAATAATTCTTTTACATAATTGTATTCATTGTCTGTAAGTAAATCTAAATATTCTTTTTCATTTTCAATAGTTACTTTTCTAAAACAAATATTTCTTGGGTTATTTTCTTCTATTAATAATAAGTATTCTACTCCATTATCAATAATTGATGATATTTCACAATATTCTTTATTATCTTCAAGTGTATGTACATTTAATTCTATCATATTAACGACCTTTCCTTAAATTTGTATTTTGTGAATTTGCAATTATTTCTCTAATTATTTCTTCATCAAAAGCATCAGGTGTGTATTTAACTTCATCTTCATCAATTACTTGTTCTGTTTTATATGGTGTTACTTTTGGCTTTTCTACTGTTTCATTATCTTTTTTAGAATTACTAACTACTAGAAGACCAGTTAATACTAAGAAAACAACTATTCCTTTTTTAATACTATCATATGATACTACTTTCTTTTCTCTTTTTCTTTCTATTCTATTTGATTCTCTTTGAATATCTTTTTTTGTTGAATTTTTATTTGCTATATCATCTTCTATTTGTCCATATATCATTTGATATAAATCTCCACTATGATATAACTCATTTAAATCTAACTTATTATTGATTATTTGTGATGATATTTGGTAAGCAATATAATCTACATTTTTATTTCTACCTTTATCAAAATAAATAAATGGTGTATATCCATATTCCATTTCATCTTTTCTAATATCATCAAATACACTTGTAGTATATCCCTTTATATATTTAAAAACTTTATCAAATTCAGGTTTAAATTTTATATTATAAAGTCCATCAGTAATATAATTATTAATACTCCTATTTGCTATACCATTTAAAATATCACTATCTTTATATCTTTCTTCTTTTAATCTATCATACATATCATATACTATTTCATTAAATATACTATAATCAATAATAATTGGATATTCTTGTAATTTTTTCTTAATGTAATCACATGATTTAGTTTTATTGTTTTGATTATTTATTTCTTCTTCTTTTTTTCTATTTGATTCTGATATAACATTAAACAATTTATCTATTCTTTCATTTTCATTCATAATTATCACCATACTTCCTATAATTAATTTTACAATACTTGATAATTAAAGGCAAGAAAAAAGTATGAAATCTACTCCATACTCTCTAAAAATTCATGTAAATCTTGTGCTACTTTAAGTGGTATTATTTTTGCTAGTTCTTCTACACTTGCATTTTTCATTTTAATAACACTACCATATTTTTTAATAAGCATTTTCTTTCTTACTTCACCAAGACCATTAATATTATCAAGTACACTAGAAATACTACCTTTACTTCTTATTTCTTTATGATAATTTATTGTAAATCTATGTACTTCTTCATCAATTCTACTAAGTAATCTAAATACATTAGATTTTTTATCTATTTTAATTATTTCATATGTATCTCCATCTACTATTGCTTCTGGACTATGATGATTATCTTTTTTAACACCAATAACTTTAATTTTTAAATTTAAATCTTCAAGTACACTTTTACAAGCATTTATTTGATTATTCCCACCATCAACAATTATTAAATCAGGTTTTACTAAATCATCTTTTAATACTCTAAAATATCTTCTATATATAACTTCTTTCATTGATGCTACATCATCATTTTTATCAAAACTTAATTTGAATTTTCTATAATCTTTACGGGATGGAAGCCCATCTACAAATGTAACCATACCAGATACTGAAAAAGTACCAAAAAGGTTAGAATTATCAAATGCTTCAATTATATGTAATTTATTTAAATCAAGTATTTCTCTTAATTCTTCATTAGCATTAGTAGTTAACTCTTCATTTCCATAAATTAATTTAATTTCTTTTTCATATTGAGTTTTAGCATTATTATAAGCAAGATCAAATAATTTCTTTTTATCTCCTTTTTTAACAGTAATAACCCTTGTTCCTAGTATTTCTTTTAATACTTCTGTATCTAATAATTCTGGTACTATTATTTCTTTTGGTACTAAATTATGTTTTCTATAAAAAGATGCTATATAAAATTCAAGTGTATCTTTTATTTCATTATATACAGGTATTATTTTATTATTAATACCTAAGAGTTTACCTCCTCTTATAAACATAACTACAATACTTAAATATGAATTTTCAAAATAATAATTTATTATATCTCTATTTATATTATCACTAAGTTCTACATGTTGATTATTAAATACAAGTTTCATATATTCAAGTTCATCCATTAAACTTTTACATACTTCATAATTCATATTTTCACTATTAATTCTAATTTTTTCATTTATTTTATCAATTAATAATTTATCATTACCATTTAATATTGATAATATTTCATTTTTCATGGGTGTTATATCAACATCTTTATGTTCACAATATCCAAGGCACTCACCTATATGATAATATAAGCATACTTTATTTGGCATTTTATCACATTTTTTTAGTGGATATAATCTATTTATTAAATTAACAAGTCTTCTTGCTGCATATTGATTTGGATAAGGTCCAAATAAATGAGTATTCTTTTTATTTATATTAATTTGTCTTCTAACTATTAAACGAGGGTATTTTTCATTAGTAAATTCTATATATGGATAACTCTTATCATCTCTTAAAAGTATATTATATTTTGGATCATATTTTTTTATTAAATTTAACTCTAATATGAATGCTTCTATTTCAGTATTAGTAACTATATATTCAAAATGATCTATTTCACTTACTAATTTTTTAGTTTTACCTGTAACACGACCTGTAAAATAACTTTTAAGTCGATTAAAAAGTATTTTTGCTTTACCTACATAAATCACAACATTATCACTATTATACATTAAATAGCAACCACTTTGTTTAGGTACATTTTCTAGTTCCTTTTTAAACATAAAATCCCTCCTTTATAGATAATTATATCACATAAATAAAGAAAAAAAGAAAGAAGTTATGCATACTTCTTAATTTTTAAAGTTCAATTTTCTTAGATTTTTTCTTACTTATATAGTATCCACATCCACCAAGTGCACCTAATCCTAATATACTTATTAATGGTATTGCTACACCAGTCTTAGGATTTACTATTGGGTCTTCTTTTGGTGGTTCTGGTTCAACAGGTGTAGGCTCAATTGGTAGTTCCTCATTATATTTTAATGTTAAAGTTACATCCATTAATTTTTCCTCTTTAATAGAATCTGGTAACAATATTTTATAATTATATTTTAAAGTATCAACTTTCTCACTCAAAGTAAATATTCCATTTACATTATCATATGTTATTTTATCTGTATTTTCAAATACTACTCTGCTTGGATCTAACTTATCATCTAATTCTTTTAAATTTATAACGTATTTATCATTTTGTTCTGTTGGCACTATTTCACGTTTTTGCTGAGAATAATGAAAACTAGAATTATTAATAATAGGTAAATTATTTAAAATTTGTATATTTAAAGATAATAAGTTATTTTTATGTAAATACAAATCTTTCAATTTAGTATTATTTTTTAAATCTATTGTACTTAGATTATTACTATCTAATCTCAAACTTGTCAATTGCGTA
The DNA here is from genome assembly GCA_947630945.1 of uncultured Bacilli bacterium. Taxonomy (GTDB): domain Bacteria; phylum Bacillota_I; class Bacilli_A; order RF39; family UBA660; genus CAG-1000. The sequence continues at coordinate 3,655 of CANRJN010000068.1, forward strand.
TTCTTGCTTAAATCTATTTCACTTAAATTATTATTACTTAAACCTAAATTTGTTAATTGAGTATTATTTCTTAAATCTATTGTACTTAGATTATTACTTTCTAAATTCAAACTTGTCAATTGCGTATTCTTGCTTAAGTCTATTGTACTTAGATTATTACTAACTAATCTCAAACTTGTCAATTGCGTATTTTTACTTAAATCTATTTCACTTAAATTATTATTACTTAATTCTAAACCTATCAATTTAGTATTATTTTCTAAATTTATTGTACTTAATTTATTTTCAAATATACTCAAACTTGTCAATTGCGTATTCTTGCTTAAATCTATTTCACTTAAATTATTATTTCTTAAATCTAAACCTGTTAATTGAGTATTATTTCTTAAATCTATTGTACTTAGATTATTACTATCTAAACTCAAACTTGTCAATTGCGTATTCTTGCTTAAATCTATTGTATTTATCTGATTACCAGTTAAATCTAAATATGTTAATTTAGTATTATTACTCAAATTTATATTGATAATTTTATTACAATCATTATGTTCAGTTGTATAAGCATAAATACCATCACAACCTAATCGTAAGTCTGTTAATTCTTTATTTTTTGTTACATCTACTTCTGTTATATTATTTTTTCCTAAAGACAACTTTGTTAGCCAAGTATTGTTACTTATATTTATTTCATTTAAATTATTGTTATTTAAATCCAAACTTATCAATTGAGTATTCTTGCTTAAATCTATTTCATTTATCTGATTATCAGTTAAAGCTAAATATCCTAATTTAGTATTGTTACTTAAGTTTATTGTACTTAGGTTATTACTATTTAAACTCAACTGATACAATTGAGTATTCTTGCTTAAATCTATTGTACTTAGGTTATTAGAAGATAAAATCAAACTTGTCAATCGAGTTAATTTTTCAATTCCTTTCGCTGATGCTATTTTTTCTGTATCTTGTTCATTAGTGTTATCACAATTTAAATCTGTTATCTTTTGTAATTCTTCATCTGTTAAATTATGGTTATACTCTAATTTTGTTTTTTGTGAACTATTATATTCATCAATTACACACTTATAAAAATTATAATCATCAAATGCGCTATTAGCAGGTACTTCTGCCCTTACAAATATTGGTATTATTAATAATATTGTTGTTAATATTAAAGATATTTTCTTTTTCATTTATTATTCCTCCTACTATTTTTTTATCATTTTCATTATAATACCATAATTATTTATATATCAAGCACAACTTGTAAACTTTACATAGAAATTTCTTTTAAATTAATATATAATAAAAGTATGAAAAAATTAAAAACAAGTAATTTAGAAATTAAAAAATCAAAATTTATTGGTATTTTATATGAAGTAAATAGTATAGAAGAAATAGAAAGTATTATTAATGATTTAAAAAAAGAACATAAAAAATCTAGACATATTGTTTATGCATATAAAATAGGAAATTTAGAAAAAAATTATGCAGATAAAGAACCTAGTGGCACTACAAGAGGTTTACTTGATATAATAAATATGAAAAGCCTTAATAACACTTTAATAGTAGTTGTTAGATATTTTGGAGGTATTTTACTTGGAAGTGGTCCTTTAACTCGTGCTTATACAAAAGTATCATCTCAATTATTTATAGAATAAAGCACCTAGAAATTCTAGTGTTTTTTTAATACCTTCATTCATAAATGTTTCAATTGTATTACCAATTTTACTTCCTGTATCTGTTACTATATTTGAGTAATCTATATATTCATCCTCAACATAATCTTTTAGTGATACATCTTTTCCAAGACTTACGTCACTTTCAAATTTTTTAATTGCTTCTTTTGTAAGTTCTTTTTTAGTATATGTTCTATATTCATAGTATCCTGCTTCTTTTGATACATACATTATTAAAAAGGCACTAAATAATATTAATAGTATTTTAACTGTTAAACTAGTTTTATTTTTAGTATCCTCCATTATAAATTCTCCTCTTTTATATATTCACTTAGAACTTCTGCTAGGACCTCTAATGTATTATTAATTTCTTCTATTGTATTATCAACTCCACCTAGTTCTATAAGCATAGCATTACTACTTAAATCTTGATTAAATATAACATCACTTCTTTTCATTATTCCCCTACTAAGTCCTTTATATTTTTTATTTATCATTGAATTTAATTTTTCAACTACATTTTGATTTTTCTTATAGTTTTCATGTTTAGTAGTAAGTACAAACATTAATTTTGCATATTTTTTACCTTTATATTCAAATAAAGTATATTTATGTTTAACTGAATCTCTATGTAAATCAATATAAATTTTAAAATCATTATTTTTACTAGCATCTTTCATATAACTTCTTGATGCATCATAACAACCTTTATAATCTAAATTATATTTTTTTAAGTAATCATTTATGCTTCTAGTTTCTACATATGTATTAATTCCTAAATCATTTAAATAATCTTTTAAAATATATGCTGCAAGTTTTACATCTGGTATAATTGAATAATCACTTACAAATGGAAGAGAATATTTTTCAGTATCATGTGTATTATAAATATATACTTTATAATCTTTTACTTCATTATTTACATTTGTAGATTTATCAGTATTTGCATCTTTATTAGTATCCTTATTAGTGTCTTTACTTGTATCATTTTTATTTTCAATATTTGATTCACTATTAATTTCTTTATCCATATTTTTATTAGTATTTATCTCTTCTTCTTTTGTTGTATCTATTATTTTACTTGCATTACTTATTTTAATATCATTTAAAGTTATTATCTTATTTAATTGATTATAAAGTATTGTATCTTTAAAACTGTTATTTGTAATACTACTATATTTTTTATCTATTTCATTAACAACATAAGTATTTAAATTAGAATTTATAAATAAACTAATATAAATATAGACAATTAAAAATATAAAAATACTAAATATTATTACTTTAATTTTTTTATTTTGAAGTTTAAATCTATTCATATATACCATCTCCTTATAATAACTATATAACTTACTATAATAAAAAAATGTCGAAAAACATTTAAAATATTGATTTTTTATAATTTATTTGTTATTATTAAATAAGTTTTAAGGGAGGTGGAATCATGCCTAATATTAAAAGTG
>CANRJN010000069.1 GCA_947630945.1 uncultured Bacilli bacterium
AACGAAAGTATGCCATCCCCATCGGGAGGAACTGAAAAAGGACATGCAGGAAATGGTTATGCTAGGATTACATTAATTAAATAATAAAAACTTAGAAAGATATTTTTAAAAGATATCTTTTTCTTTATTAAAAAAATTATTTATTGTATAATATTTTTAGGTGAAGTATATGAAAAAAAGAGCAATTTTAATAGATGGAAATAACTTATTATTTAGAAGTTATTATGCTACTGCATATATGGGTAATTTAATGACTAATTCTAAGGGTGTTCCAACTAATGGACTTTATGGTTTTGTAAACATGTTAAATAAAATTATTAATGAAGAAAATCCTGAATATATAATGGTTGCCTTTGATAAAGGACATAATTTTAGACAAGATTTATATGAAAACTATAAAGATGGACGTATCGCGACACCACAAGATTTACTAGTTCAATTTCCAATAGCAAAAGAAATATGTACACTATTAGGTGTTAAATATATTGAATGTGATAATTATGAAGCAGATGATATAATTGGTACATTTGCACGTATGGCAGATGAAGATAAAGATTATAATGCAACAATTGTTAGTAGTGATAAAGATTTACTTCAATTAATAAGTGATGAAGTAGATGTAAAACTATTAAAACAAAAAGATTATATAATGATGAATACAGAAACATTTAAGGAAACATATGGTATTGAACCTATTAGAATGATAGATTTAAAATCATTAATGGGAGATGCATCTGATAACATTCCTGGTGTAAAAGGTATAGGCGAAAAAACTGCTTTAACATTATTACAAAAATATGAAACATTAGATGGAGTTTATAATCATTTAGATGAAATTAGTGAAAAAACAAGAGAAAAATTAATTAATGATAAAGAAAATGCATATTTTTCATATAAACTTGCTACTATATATAAAACAATAGATTTTGATTATACATTTGAAAGTATCAAATATAGCGGACCTGATACTGAAAAACTAATAGAAAAATATAAAGAACTAGAATTTAATTCATTTTTAAAAAGTATACCAACTAAAATAGGTAATAGTTCTATTGAATATGAAGACGTTAAAGGTAAAATTGAACTTAGTGGAAAATATAGTTTCTATTTAGAATTAAATGGTACTAATTACCATACTGCTGATATGATTGGAGCATCTATTTATGATGGTAAAAAAGCATATTATTTTGATAAAGCAAGTTTAATGTTAAATAAAGATTTACTTAAAAATATAGAAGTTACATTTGATTTAAAAAAGAATATCGTATATTTAAATAGATTAGGTATTGATATAGATAGTAATTTTGATACGCTAATAGCAAGTTACTTACTTAATTATAATGTAAAAGATGATGTTGCTTATCTTGCTAATACTGTTGGAATTCAACTTGCTTATTATGATAATATTATTGGTAAAAAAAGTACAATGACAAAAGAAGAAATAGCACTAACTATTGTTAAAAAAGCAAAATATTTATATGAAAGTGAAGATGGATTTAAAGAAAAACTTGTAAAAGAAGAGTTAAATGATTTATATAATAATATAGAACATCCATTAATTAGAGTTTTATCTGATATGGAAATTAATGGAATTAATGTAAATCCAGATGTAATAAATGAATTAAAAGAAGACATTAAAGTTAAATTATCAAGACTTGAAGATACAATATATAATTATGCAGGAGAAAAATTTAACATATCAAGTCCTAAACAACTAGCATATATTTTATATGATAAATTAGGTTTGCCAAAAGGAAAAGGTAAAAATGCTACTTCTACTGCACATGATGTGTTGATAAAATTTACGAGTCTTCATCCAATTATAAATGAATTACTAGAATATAGAAATTTAAATAAACTTTATACTACATATTTAGATACATTTAATGATTACATTCATGAAGATGGTAAAATACATACAATATATAAGCAAACAGGTACAAGAACAGGAAGACTTTCATCAGTAGATCCAAATCTTCAAAATATACCTGTTAGAAGTGAAGAGGGTAAAAAAATAAGAAAAGCCTTTGTAGCAAGTAAAGATAGTGTATTATTATCTAGTGATTACTCACAAATTGAACTTAGAATACTTGCTCATATTAGTAATTGTGAAAGTTTAAAACAAGCATTTATTAATGGAGAAGATATTCATACACATGTAGCATCTGATATATTTAATTGTGATGAAGCAAGTGTAACTTCTAATATGAGAAGAACAGCAAAAGCCGTTATATTTGGAATTGTTTATGGTATTAGTGGCTATGGTCTTGGAGAAAACTTAGATATTACCGCTAGTGAAGCAAAACAATATATTGATAAATATTTAAGTTTATATCCAGAAGTAAATAATTATATGAATGAAATAATATCAAAAACAAGAGAACTTGGATATGTAAGAACGCTTTTAAATAGAAAAAGAGAAATAGAAGAAATTAAAAACACTAATCATTTAATTAGAGCAATGGGAGATAGAATGGCACTAAATACACCAATTCAAGGTACTAGTGCAGATATACTTAAAATGGCAATGATTAAAATATATAATGAATTAAAAGAAAAAGGTTATAAAACAAAAATGCTATTACAAGTACATGATGAATTAATATTTGATACTCCAAATGATGAATTAAATGATATAATTGAACTTGTTAGAAATACTATGGAAAATATATATAAATTATCAGTACCATTAAAAGTAGGTATTGATTATGGTAAAAATTGGTATGAAGCAAAATAAAACCATTAAGTAAAATTAATGGTTTTTATCTATAAAAATAGGTTTGTTTTTTATTTCATCGTGGCTTATATCTTCATAAATATAAGAATAAATATCACTAACTCTTTTTTCAATATTAAGTGTTTTATATTTTTTAGTATCATATTTATTTAATATAGGATATTCTAAATTAGATTTTATTTCATTTAAATATTTTTGTCCATTTTTACTAAACCCAAGTATTCTTATATATTCAATATCTAAATCATTATTTTCAAGTTTAGTGAAAGAACATAATATATGATTTAACATTCTTGATATTTTATTATAAGTATATCTTTTAGTTTTAATATTTTGTATTAGATATTCAAGTGTATTAGATTTATTAATAGATTTTTTAATTCTAGTACTAAGTCCCTCATCAACATCTAGATATTTTTCTAAATCTTCTTCTGATAGTATTTTATATTTTAGATATTCAAAATATTTATTATCTAATTTTTTATTTTTTAATAATTCATATACATTTTCTGGTACTTTATCTTTAATATCTATATTATTTAATAATTTATTTCTTATGTTTTTAGCAGATACAATATTAGAGTTATCTTGCAAATCATGATAATCATTAGTTCTTTTAATACTAAATATTTCAATATTATAATTATTTTTAAGTATTTCTTTTATATAACTAAGTGCTAGTAACTCATTAGGCTTTTGAATTTCATAATCATTTAAGTCTTTTAATGCTTTATTTAAAGCAGTAGGGTAGTTTATTCCAGAATTTAAATATTCTTTTACTTTTATATCAAAATCTTTATTATATATTTGTGTTTTAGCACACTTTATAATTTCATCAATATTATCATTTTCAATACCAAAACATAGAGTATCAATATGAAGAAAATTTAATAATTTAATAGAGTAATGAGAAAATATATCACTACTTTGAGTTGAAAATACATATGGAAGTTCTACTACAATATCTACACCATTTAATATAGCACATTTAGTTTTATCCCATTTATTTAAAATAGATATGTCTCCTCTTTGAGTAAAAGAAGAAGTCATACATACTATGATAATTGCATCTTTATATTTTTCTCTTATTTTCTCAATTTGATACAAGTGACCATTATGAAATGGATTATATTCAACTACTATTCCAATTACATTTTTCATAAATACTCCTTTTTTTCATATGATATTATAGCAAATTAGTATAAAAACTACAATTTTTATTAGAAAATGATTAATTTTACTTGATATTTTTTAATATTTATGAGAAAATACATTAGCAAAGAAGAAATGTTATCTTGATGTGAAGGAGGAATAAAAATGAAATTAGATATTACTTTATTTGGTGCATTACCTTTTAGAAGAATTAGTAAAACTGCTAAAAGACAAAGAAGAACTCATTTAAAGAAAACTGCTCCAACTGTTACAACTTGTAGTAATTGTGGCGCTGTTGTAGCTCCTCATAGAGCATGTACTAAGTGTGGATACTACAAAGGAAAAGAAGCAATTAAAGTTTCAAAAGAAGAAACTAAGTAATAAATTAAATAAATATCAACCTTATGGTTGTTTTTATTTTACATTTTTAATATTTAATATTGAATGAATTTAAATAAAATGTTACAATTATTATGGTGAAGATATGAAAAAAGGTTTTACTTTAATAGAGTTAATGGCAGTAATTGCAGTAATGGCAGTACTTGCTATGTTTGTTTTGCCAAATGTAATAGATTTATTTAGTGGAAGTGTTGATAAAGTAATGAAAGCACAAGAAGCAGAAGCAGTTGATGCAGCAAAGTTATATTTACAAGATTATTGTATTCATCCAATTAACAATACATATAAAAATGATTGTAATTCTAATTTTAAGAATATTTCTATAGATGGAAAAAAGAAATATTTATGTGTAAATACATTACAAGAGAAAGAATATTTTGAAGAAGTATTATATAAAGACGTACCCTGTAAAGGTATTGTGGTACTAAGTCAAAATGAAAATGAAATTTATGATAGTGGGCAAACATATTTATTTTGTGGTGAAAATGGAAACTATGATTATGAAACAGAGGGAGGTGAAGAGTACAAGAGTTATTTAAATTCTTGTAGTTAATATGTCAAAAGGAAAATTATATAAAATAGAAGAAAATGATACTAAATTAGATATATTGCAGTTAATTGTAGGAATAATTGTATATGCATTAGTCTTATATATTACTGAGAGTATATTTGCAAAACTTTATATTGAAAATTTTGGTTATGCAGTACTTGCAGCATTAATATTAAGTATATTAAATTATACTATTAAACCATTATTAATTTATTGGACACTTCCACTTAATATAGTAACTTATGGAATTGCATATCCAATAGTAAATATGATAATATTAAAGTTGTGTGATATTATAATGGGATCAGCATTTGAAATAAGTGGTTTATTCTCAATGTTTTTAATAGCAATATTTATAAGTTTTATGAGAATATTATTTGATAATATAATAACAAAAAATATAGGAAGAAGGTAAGATTTATGAATCCAGTTTTAGTAACAATAGGTGGTTTTGAAATAAGATGGTATAGTGTACTTATTTTAGTAGGAGTTATACTTGCTTACATATTAATTATGTCAGAAAGTAGAAGATATCAAATTAAAAAGGAATTTGTATTTAATATGATGTTTTGGGCATTAATATTTGGTATTATTGGTGCTAGACTTTATTATGTTTTATTTAATTGGGATTATTATGGAAGTAATATAAAAGAAATATTTATGATATGGCATGGTGGTCTTGCAATACATGGAGGTATAATCTTAGGATTAATTACTGTAGTAATTTATTGTAAAAAATATAAAGTTAATTTAAAAAAGATGCTAGATATTATTGTTCCAGGATTAATACTTGCACAAGCAATTGGTAGATGGGGTAATTTCTTTAATCAAGAAGCATATGGAAGTCCTGTTGAATATGAATTTTTAGTAAATATGAAAATAATACCTCAATTTATAATAGATAATATGTATATTAATGGACAATATTATTTACCAATGTTCTATTTTGAATCAATTGCATGCTTTATAGGATTTATAATTATGCTTATTATGAGAAGAAGAAAATATACTAAAAATGGACAAATTGCTGGATTTTATTTATTCTGGTATGGATTAATAAGATTTGTAATTGAAATATTTAGAACAGATAGTTTAATGTTATTTAATATTAAAATAGCACAAGCAGTAAGTATTATAATGATTATAGTAGGTTTATATATTATATTTAATCAAATGAGAAAACCTAAATTAGATGACTTATATAATACAATAGAAAAAGAAATTAATTATTAATAGTTAAAAATATATCTAAAAATTAAGTATATTATAGAGTTTAATTTAACTAGAAAATATTAAAATTATACAAAATATTTGACAAAATTATGATTTTATGATATAATCTTAGTACAAATCATTAAGGGGGGTTTTGATGATTATGAAAGGTAGATATATTTTAGATTATCTTGATGAAAATAATTTTAAGAAACTTGAAAGAAGTTTAAAAAAATATAATATGGTTGCTTATAAGAAATTAATGTTTGATTTTTATCCTAAACTAAGAAGTGGTGAATTTGTAGGAGAATTAGTTTCTATTAATAAGCATGAAATGACAGAAACTTATGATTTAAGACTTCCAACAGATTCTTTATTTGTTAAAGTTTATGGTGAAGTTAAATTAAATTATACAGTTTATAAGAATAATAATGTTGTTATGTTAAATAATTTAGAACCAAAAGATATATTACTTGATGGTCATAGAAGTGAGTTAACTGCTTATAAAGGTATTATGATATCAAAAGCAAATGCTCAAAAAGAAATGTTTAAAATTGACTTATTATGTAAATTAGAAGGAAGAGATTAATCTTCCTTTTTATTTTATAAAAAAAGATTAAAATAAATTTTAATCGCCAATCACTATGTGATTGGTAATTTTTGAATTATAATATATTTATG
>CANRJN010000070.1 GCA_947630945.1 uncultured Bacilli bacterium
TCACCTCATTTAATTTTATGACTTTGTTATTCAATTATTTATTCATCTCCTGTTCTAAAACAACTTAACAAACTCTCAAAGTACTTTTGTTCATCTTCACTCATTGGTTCAGACTCAACTCTTTTACCATTCCATAATTCTACTCCATCAACATCTTTTGAAATAATAGGCCCTATATTATTTCTTTTAATATTATTTTTATTATTATATTGCTTCAAATTATCTTGATTACTAGTATTAAGATTATTTTTAATACCTGATATCTGATTCTTTAATACTTCTGATAACCTAATAACTCTTTTAGAATTATTTTTTTCTTTTTTATCGTATTTTAAAACAATATAACCATACTTCGATAAACTACTTATGCTTTTGGATATTGTTTGCTTACTAACACCAAATAAATTTTTAAAATATTCATTAGTAGCTCAACAATAACCTTCTTTCTTACTTAATGATATTATTACAATTAATACAAGTCTTTCTAAAAATGTTAATCTATTATCTCCTAATATACTGTTTGGTAAAATAACTTTACTATAACTATTAATAATGTTCTCCTTATTACTAATAAGATTATCTGTAATTGTTCCTAGTATCCTCCTTTCTTTACCAGTATTTTTAGGAACGAAAAAAAGAACTGGACATATATATCCACAACAAAAACAAGGGATTAATTCCAATATTTTTATTGGATAAATATGTGAAGTTCTTTTAATTTGAACTTTAATACATCTATTGTCTCAATTAGGTATTTCCCTAGTACCCTCAATATAATTATATCAGATTTTTCTTAAAAATACTATGATTTAAAAATTAAATACCAATAAGATTATGTTACTCAAAAATTTTTTTAACCTTTAAAACTAACCTGACCATTCATAAGTAATGGTAATAAATAATTTTTTAAATTGTTTAATTCATCATTTTCTTGTAAACATCCAATTATTTTATTTCTTATATTTATTGCTATATTATTAAATTTTTCTAATATTAACTTACTAGGAATCAATATTTTCATATTTTCAATATTAGTTCTAGTAATTTGTGGTTGTGCTGAACCTGTAATATAGTTGAAAATATCTTTATCAGATAATTTGTAATATATGTATTCTTTATAATTGTAATTTTTTTTAGGTTTAATAATCATTGCATTCCCAGTTATCCACGAAAAAGGCAGCGTCATTAAATATTGTCCACATCCAGCTCCTCTGCAACATACTGCAATTTCATTTTGCTCATGGTTATATTCATTATATTTGCCAATTATGCCATTAGCCCCATATACGTTATATTTTCCATTTGTTTTCAATTTATTAACAGAAATAGTTTCAGGTTGATACATTTCCGCTATATCTTTCAATTTTTTTAATTCCCAATTTTCCGGTATATCTTTTTTTAATTTTTCATTATAAATCATTTTCCCACTAGATGATTTGTAGGGATTTCCATTTTTATCTGGAAATTCAAATTGTATAAACCAATAATCATATATTTTTTTGGCAAGTTTTTCTGACTCATTTATAATTTTGTTATTATTATCTATTTTATCATCAATATTTTTTAAAGTGTTTGCTATTTTTTTTTGCCTATCTTTTTTATAATCTATAACTAATGTATTTCTTATAGATTCCATGGTAATATTGGGTTGTGCTGATCCTTGTTTTGATCGAAATAAATAAGACTGTCCAATATTACTTTGAAAATAATATTTTAAGTAGTCTAAATCAAAATAATCATCAATTAGTTCCACCTTTGCAATATTACTTGCCATATGGCATTCATAATTATTATCAAAAATACCTACTTCACCTAAATTGCTTCCAACATATGGAATTAATATACATTTTTTATTTAATTTACTTCTCACAAGAAGATCTGATATGTTCTTGCTTATATACCATTCAAAATTTTCAACAAATCTACCATTTTTGATATTTTTTCCTTGAACTAAAGGGATATCACTTTCGTTTGCCTTTTGTTTAGTTTCGTTATCTTGAATATATTTTGTATGTTCAAAACCTGCTAATTTTGTCACAAATACATGTTTTTTTAGCAATTCATAATTATTCATAATTCAATTCCTCAAGACTTTTCATAATATTAGAAAATAAAATATTACTTTCTTTTTCTAATTGAGTTAATTTTGATTTATACTCTTTTATACTATTATTAAATTCTTCTTGTGTAATTTCTTGATATTCAATTTTTACATCAAAATATTGTCCTGCAGAAAAAGAATAATTCTTTTCTTCGATTTCCTTAAAAGGAACTAAAACACTAAAATTATTTTCAATAGTTTGGTTAATAAATGTATCCTCAATTTTTATTATTTCTTCTGGTAATAAAACTGTTCTTTGATTTTTACCATCTTTAAAAGGCTTTCCTAAATTAGAAGCATTAATTAATAGTGCTTTTTCATCTTGATTAGACTTATCAAGAATTATTATTGAAACATTTGTTCCGGTAGTGGCAAAAATATTACTTGGCATAGATATAACACCTTTTAACATTTTTTCATTTATCATTCTTTCCCTAATAGTTTTTTCAATACTAGACTGTGCTGTTAAAAATCCTGTTGGAACAACTATTGCCGCCTTACCATTATCTTTTAAAGAATACATAATATGTTGAATAAATAACAAATAAATTGCCATTGAATCTTTCTTTTTATTAGGAATTTTAGGTACACCAGCAAAAAATCTATCTCTAAATTTTTCTGTATCAAGTTGATCTCTCGTATCACTAAAATCAGTTTTAAATGGTGGATTACTAACTATGTAGTCAAATTTTGCTAATTTAGTTTTATCCTGATTTAAATGAGCTGGATTTAACAAAGTATCACCATGAATTACATTACCTAAAGAATGAACTAGATTATTCAATATAAGATTTAATCTTAAAAATTCATTTGATTTTTGTGATATATCTTGCGTATAAATAGTACAATTTTCTTCTCCAATTTGATGGGCTAGTGCTAAAACTAAAGTACCGGATCCACCTGCAGGGTCATAAAGAGTAACATTTTGAGTCGGCGTTGGCGCTAATATTTTAGCAATAATTCTAGCAATAGAATTTGGTGTATAATATTCTGCATATTTACCAAAATCTTTGTTATAGTCTTTGATTAAATATTCAAAAATTGTTGAAAAGAAATCATACTTTTCTTTAAATGCATCTTCAAAAGAAAAATTTACTAATCTACTAATTATGGCTCTAAAGAAACTATTTCTTTTATTTTCTTCTGTTATGAATGATGATAGACTATCAAATAATTTAATTTTCTCTTTGCTGCCAGTTTTAACGGAAAATATATCGATATTATCATTTGAAATACCTACTAGAGCATTATCAAATAATTGATAAAAATCTGGGAATGTACTATTTTGATTATTAAATAAATAACTTATCATATATTCTTTTTTTATTTTAGCAACATTAGAATTCATTCTCATAGTTAAAATAGAAAAATCATTTGGCTCAAGATTATATAAATATTTTTCTACTTCAATAGTAGGAGTATTTTCATTAAAATTTTTATCAACTCTTTTTACTTCATATATAAATTTATCATTTAAGTATTTATATAAAAATATTTCTGTAATAATTTTATATTCACTACTAGCATTGCCAAGTCCATAAGTAGCGCAAACTGATTTTAAACCATCTATCATTTCTTTAGTTTTTTGAATTAATTGTCTTTCATTAGTCATCTAAACCCAAACTCCTTTCCAATAAATAATTTTCAACTATTAAATCAGCAAAAAATGTTATTTCATCTTGAATAATGGTAAAATTATATTTATCATACTCATCAATAACTAATCTTCCAACCTCATGTTTAAAATAACTTTCGGTATCCATTAAATTATTATTTTTTAAAATCATATTATCTATATCTTCTTTTAAATCAGTTAAGATTTCAAATAACTTAACATTTGGAAATTCTGGTAATTTATCTTTTACTCTTTTATGAATTTTAACATATTTTACATCACCAGAGTATTTTTGAAGCAGCATATCATTATCTACATTTAATCTATGAATTTTATCAAATAGCTTATCCAGTTTTTTCTCATTTTCAGCTATTTCACTAGTAGTTATATCTTCAAAACCTCTAAATTGGAAAATATTTTTATATTCTCTTAACAATTCGTTAAATTTTAAATCGTCTTGATCAATATTAATTTTAAATTCGTTTCTAACTTTATCTAAATGCTCTTTATAATTATCAGTAATTGATAATTCTTCTTCAGATATTTTAGTAAAATTAAAATCTATTTTAGATAATGCAACATTTAGCATTTCAGTTGAATCTGTATCATTTTCACTTTTTGTTAAATTAATAATATTAATTCTGCGTTCTACTTCCTGTAACATTTTACTAATTCTATTTATATCCAGTTTATTTTGCAATTCAGTAGCATTAGATAGTTTAATAATATTATATAATTCTTTATAATTAGTCATTGTATTTTTTAATTCTATAAGTTCTTTCTTATTTAATTCGTTTACTTGATTAGTAAATTCTTCTAAATTAGTATCATTATATATAAATAATTTTTCTTTTATTTCTTCTATTTTTTGGTCTATTTCATCAACTGATAAGAAAATATTATTATATTCGGCAAATTCTTCACCTAATTGATCTTGTAACTCTGCAAAGTATTCAGCATTAGTCTTATCAAATTCTTCTCTAATGTCTGCAAAATCTACAACATAACCATATTTAAAATTCTTATATGGTCTATTTACTCTTGTAAGTGTTTGTAATAGATTATGTTCTTTTATAACTCTGCCTAAATATATTTTTTTTAGTCGTGGAGCATCAAATCCTGTTAATAACATATTTTGAACTACTAAAATATCAATTTTTCCTTTTTTAAAATCATTAATTTCATTAGCTCTAGTTTGAGTATCGTCTTCATCATGTAATATTAATATTTTAGATAATTCTGGATAAGCATCTAAACTTTTGAAAACATTTCTTGCTTGTGGGTTAGAATCACATACTATCATTGCACCAATAGAATCATCATCAAACCTTATTCTTGACTCTTTAAAATCTTTTACTATGTATTCTACTAAAGGGGTGGTAAATCTTTCATGAGCAAATACATCTCTGTCTTTACTATCAGATAATGCACTTCTTATTTCTTCTAATGCTCCATTAAGTTTTTCTTTATATGAAGTTTCAATACCCTCCCTAATAAGTTTTAATGTATAACCATCAGCAATAGATTTATTATAATAGTATTTATGAATATAATCACCAAAAATATCTTTAGAATTATACGTTAATCCTGCAACTTTTTGATTTAATAATGGTGTACCAGTTAAAGCAATCATGATAGCATTTTTATCAGAAAACATTAGATTTGATAGAAAAGATCCTCTTGGGTTATAACTACGATGAGCTTCATCTAAAAAGTAAATTCTTTGTATATTAACATTATAATCGCTTTCTTTAACAAACGAATCTTCAGAAAATTTTTGAATATTGATTACATTTATTGTATTTCCACCTGTAGCATCTGCGACACTTGTATCTTGAATATTTTTTATAAAATCGTCTTTACTATTTACTCTAGTGGCAGTTAGTCCTCTTGATTCAAACTCATCACATGCCTGTTTTAATAAATCCAATCTATCAACAATAAAATAAAATTTAGCAATTATTCCTTTTGCTTGAAAATAATCCGTTAAATATTTAACATTAAAATAAGCAAGTGCAGTTTTCCCTGATCCTTGAGTATGCCATATAATACCTTTTTTGATATTATTATCAATTTTATTTTGTATTGCTAAAGTTGCAAAAAATTGTTGATAACGCATAATATGTTTCTGAATCTCTGTAACGCCATCTTTAGATTTCTTTTCTACATAAACAATACCATATTTAAGGAACTTTAATATTCTTTCTTTAGAAAATAAAGATGTAATTAATTTATTTGTTGAAGTAGTGTTTTTAAGATTTGTAATGTATTCTTCTGTACCTTTAATTGAAACATAGTTGGTATCTTTCAAAATAAAGTTTTCTTCATCATCATTAATTTCATTTAATCTTGAAAATATTGCATAATCTTCTTCTCTAAAACAATTAAAGAAAACATTACCATAATTTGGAGTTCCATAAAAAGCACCTTCAATAGGAACTACTGAATCATCATTATATTCTTGATTGTTTGAAAATACTAATAATTGTGTTAAATTTATAAATTTTCTAAACTTTTTATTTTTAAATCTAGCATTAATTCTATTTCTTTCTGCTAAAATTCCATCACGATTATTTGGCTTTTTTACTTCAATAAATCCTAAAGGCATACCATTTATTAGCATGATAATATCTGGTCTAAACTCATCATCACTATTTTTATATGTGAGTTCTGTGACACAATTAAAAGTATTATTTTCTATATTATTAAAATCAATTAATCTTAAACCTTTATAACCATCAATTAATATTTTATAAAAAGATTGCCCTAAATCTTCGTTATCAAGTATTAATGTAATATCATCAAGTATTCTTTTAATTTCATCTGTATTTAAATCTGTATTATTAATTCTATTAATACTTTCTCTAAAAATATTTTTAAAAATATTATTTCGTTCATCAATTTGTTCTTTTTCTTTTTTTAAAGAAATATATTTATAACCTAATTTTGTTGCATGAACTAGAGCTGGTATTTTAACTCTAGTATCTTCATTAAA
>CANRJN010000071.1 GCA_947630945.1 uncultured Bacilli bacterium
TAGAAGAAAGTGATATAAGGGGCTATTTTGTATGGATACCAAAATATAGTTATAGAATATTTAATATGGGAGATTATGAAGGTTTAGAAAGTAGTCAACCAGAAAGTCAAGTACAAGAAATAGAGATAGAATTTGGAACAAGAATAACAGGAGAAATTGAAGGAGAATGTATAACACCAATGGAAAGTGGTTTATCAAGAGCACAAGGAGCCACAAAAGATTGTCAAGTAGGAGACTTAATGACGCATCCAGCATTTTTAAGTATCCCATCAAATGGATTTTGGGTAGGAAAGTTTGAAACAGGATATAATCAAAATGAAAATCCAAGTTTACCTATAACAGAAGAAAATATAGCCACTTGGACAACAGCAAAAGCACAGGTAAATGAAATAAAAACAGATAATATAATAATAAAACCAAATGTATACTCATGGAGGAATTCAACAGTGTATAATTTCTTTATGACTGCATATAATTTTAATCGAACATTAGATTCACATATGATGAAAAATACAGAATGGGGAGCAGTAGCATATTTATCACATTCAAAATATGGAATAAAAGATGAGGTAAAAATAAATAATAATAGCAACTTTTTAACTGGATATGCAGCAAATGAAAAAGATGCAAGTGGAAGTGCAACAGAAAACACAAAATGGAATACAAGTAATGGTTATACAGCATCAACAACAGGAAATATAACAGGTGTATATGACATGAGTGGAGGAGCCTGGGAATATATGGCATCATATAGAGAAGACAGTAATTTAACTGCTAGTGGGATGGAAAGTATAATAAATAATGAAACATATAATTGTTATTTAGATAAGTATTCAAATTTAATTAGTCCATCTACATTATATAAATATAGAATACTCGGGGATGCAACAGGAGAGTTAGGACCTTTTTATAAAAGTAATGGATATGATATAAGTACATGGTATAATGACTATGGATACTTTGTTACTCCTGAATCACCTTGGTTCGGACGTGGTGGAGACTATCGTTATACAATTCATGCTGGTCAATTCTACTTTAGCAAGGGTACTACTGATGGCATCTCTACTGTCAGTTCTCGTTTGGTTCTTAAATCTTAAAACTATTAAATTTACTATTTTTAGTTAATTATTGAAATAATATTGAATGAAATTAATAATTTATGATTTATAATATAAAATTAATGCTAATATAATTTTTATGTTAGCATTTTAATATAAGAAAAAATATAATTTTTGTAGTCCTTAAAAATTATTTAAAATTTATAAATATTGTAAAATTTGTAAGGTATCTCTTGATATATATATATATACGATATAATAAGGTGGTAAAAAGTAAACATAATAAAAATAGAGAAGAGGTACTTATAAATGAAAAATAGAAAAGGATTTACATTAGTAGAACTTCTAGCAGTAATAGCAATACTAGCAATACTTGTAATAATAGCATTACCAAATGTACTTAAATTATTTAGAAGTGCAAAACAAAATACATTTGTAACAGAAGTACAAAATTTAGTAAGGAGTGCAGAAAATAAATATTTAACAAGTTCATTATCAAGTGGTAGTAATGAAATATGTTTTGATAGTAAAAATAATAAATTAGATATAACAGGAAGAGATAATTTAATATATAAAATAAAACTAACAAATAAAGGAAAAATAACAGAAGTAAGTGTAAGAGATGATAATTATGAAATAATAGCCTTATTTGCAAGTGAAATAAATATATCAGATATAGGAAGTAAATATAAAGTAGAAGAAGCAAAAACAAATATAACAGATTGTAATGGAAATGAATTAGTTAGCGGAGAAAAAATAAAATATACAGAGAGTACATTAAATGGAGCAGACCCGGTATTAAAGAGTCCAATGATACCAGTAATGTTATCAGATGAAGGAAAAGTAACATATGCTCATGAATATGATGAGTGGTATAAATATACATCTAAAAAATGGGCCAATGCAGTAATACTAGTAGATACACCAAGTAAAGAATATGTAGCAGGAGATGTAATAGAAGAAAGTGATATAAGGGGCTATTTTGTATGGATACCAAAATATAGTTATAGAATATTTAATATGGGAAATTATGATAGTGTAGAAAGTAGTGAGCCAGAAAGTCAAATAAAAGAAATAGAGATAGAATTTGGAACAAGGACAACAGGTGAAGTAGAAGGAGAATGTATAACACCAATGGAGAGTGGTTTATCAAGAGCACAAGGAGCCACAAAGGATTGTCAAGTAGGAGACTTAATGACGCATCCAGCATTTTTAAGTATCCCATCAAATGGATTTTGGGTAGGAAAGTTTGAAACAGGATATAATCAAAATAGTGATGTAACAAAACCTATAATAGATGATGATATAACTACTTGGACAACAGAACAAGCACAAGTTACAGAAGATTATTCACAAAATTTAGAAAATAAAATAATAGTAAAACCAAATGTGTATTCATGGAGAAATCAAACAATTTTAACATTTTTTCAAAGTGCATACAACTTTAATAGAAATTTAGATTCACATATGATGAAAAATACAGAGTGGGGAGCAATAGCATACTTATCACACTCGAAATATGGAATAAAAAATGAGGTTAGACACAATAATAATAGTAAATATTTAACAGGATATGCAACTAGTTCAAAATGGAATACAGATACTGGAAAATTAGCAAGTACAACAGGAAACATAAGCGGAGTATATGATATGAGTGGTGGTGGAAATGAATATGTAGCATCATATAGAGATAGTAGTGATTTAACAGAAAGTGGAATGGACGCTATAATAAGTAATGAAACATATAATAAATATTTAGATCAATATTCAAAATCAATTTCATCACATACCTCATATAAATATAGAATCCTCGGAGATGCAACAGGAGAATTAGGACCATTTTGGTATAATGGAAGTTATAATCAAAGTACATGGTATGCCGATTACTCAGATTTTGTTGGCTCTATTGGCTCTTGGTTTAGACGTGGTGGTCACTGGAACAACGGCACTACATCTGGTCAGTTCTTTTTCATTAGGAGCTCAGGTAAAAACGGTGTCGACGGCGGCTTCCGTTTAGTTTTAAAACCTTAATTCATTTGCCTTTGTCCAATCAGTCACCTCTTTTTAAAGTGACATTTTTGGAAAAAAATATTTTCCAATTAAATAAATGTAAGATATTAATTTTATGGAAACTGATCACATTAACATAAAATAAAAATTATATAATATAAACTAATGCTAATATAATTTTTTATGTTAGCATTTTTATAAGAAAATATATATTTCATTTTAAAAATAATTGTTTCTAGTTTATAAGTGTGAATTATAAACATAAATTTTATTAAAAATAATAATATTTTTAGATAATTAAAATCAATAATAAGTTGTGTTTAATATTTAATTTTGATATAATTTTTATATACAGTAGGAGGCAGTTTATGGAAAATGAAGATAATCAATTATATGTAAATATAGATGGAATTAAAACAAAAATTAATGTACTTGATATTATAAAATCCAATGTATATGGAAAAACATTTATACTTTATACAGTTAATAATGAAAATGAAACAATTTTTGCATCAATTTTAAATGAAAAAGAAGATAGTTATAGATTAGATCCAATTGTTGAAAAAGATGAAATAGATTACATTAATTTAGAAATTAATAGAGTAGCAGAAGAAATAAGAGAAGAGGATTAAATATGGATGACAAAGAAAAATTACAAAGAGAACTAATAGCATTAGAAAATTTAATTAATTCTAGAAAAAGTGATGTTAATGTAAGAAAAAATGAACTAAGTTCAACTTTTAATCCAATTAGAAAAATTCAATTAGAAAACTCTATTAACAATATAAATTTAGAAATATCTTCATTAGAAAGAAATTATAATATTTTAGAAGAAAGAATAAATAATTTAGAAAAAAAGGATAATAATGATATAAAAGAAAAGTTAGAAAATATGTCTATTGATGAAGCAGTTAATTATTTTAAAAATGAGAATAGTTCATCACAAAAATTTTTAATAATTCAAAATATGACTACAAATCAAATAGTATCATTAATTGAAAATGTAGATAATGCAAAAATATTTTTAAATTCTGTAAACGATGATAAAATATTAGATGTTATTAATAATTTAAGTTTTGATGGAATCAAAAAAATATTTGAAAAACCTACTAATTCTTCTTTAGATACTTTTGAATCAGCAAGAAATACACTAATTAATAAATTAAAAAATAAAGGTTTAACAGAAGATACTATTAAAAAAATGCAAAGTTTAGGTTATGATGAGTTTAATAATGAATTAATTCAATCAAAGAATAGAGCAACTTTAAGTTTAAATGCTGCATTAAACGAAAGAAATAATATAAAAAAATTATATGATGATTATCAAAAATCATTAGGTGATTTAGATTTGTTATCATTAAATGAACTAAATGATATAAATAGTAATGAATTAGATGATTATTTGAAAAATATAGATGATTTAATAAATAGTGATATTGATAAAAGTGATTTAAATGCCTATGGTAATTTATTTGTATCACTTGCTGCAATAAGAAAAAATATTGATAATAAGAAGAGTGAAATTCAATCAAAAATTAAAGATAAAAAAGATAAAATTGATAGTATAGTTAAAGATATGCAAAAAACAAGTAATGAAATAGCAAGATTAACTCGTGAAATATCTAAAATTACTGATCAAAATAAAAAATCAAATAAAGAAAATGAACTATCAAAATTAAAAGAAAAATTAGATGATTTATTAGATGAATATGGTTATTTAAATCAAGGAAATAAATATTTTCAAACACCAATATTTAAAAATAAAAATAAACCTATTAAATATGGACCAAATGCAGTAAAAAAAACAGATAATAAATCGGAACAAACAAAAATTAATACACAAGAAGCCAAAAACACATCAAATAAAACGCATAATCAACAAAAAAAAACAAAATCACAGAATCAAAATCAGTCGCGTATAATAGTACCAAATTCAATAAAAGATTATATTGATAAAGGTATTTTACCAAATAACCTAAGTGAGAGTGAATATTTAGATTTATCTAAAAATTTAAGTATACCTGCTAAAGATATGGATTATGTATTAAGCGAGAGTGAACTTAAAAGACTAATAATATCTAAAAAAGTAATGATGGCTACAATTAATCAAAATACTAAAATTGCTCATCAAAAATCAATTAATGAATATGATGATTTAATAAAAAAATATGAAGATATTTTATCTGATATGAGTTCTAATAAAGATAGGGAATTTATAGTAAAAATTATTAATGATTTAAAGGAAAAGAAATCAAAATATAGTGATAAAGTTGATAATTTAGGATATGATAGTGCAAAAAATTATATTAATTTTGAAAATGATAAAAGTAAAAAACAAGAATTAGAAAATAAAAAAATAGATAATATATCAAAACAAATTAATCAAAATGATAAAGTTTTAAATGCTAAATATATGGAATTAAAAAAATTACAAGAAGAAAAAACTAAAAATCCTAAATTTAAAGATAAAATTGATAAAAAAATAGAAATAATAAATCATCAGATAAAAGAATTACAAAGTAAACAAATTAATTTAAATGAAAAGCAAACAATGATTATTAATAAAAATACTAGTAAATATATAATGAAAGTGAATGAAAAACAGCAAAGGTATAGAGATGAAGAAAGAAGAGCAAATGCTTATGCTGAAAAAATGCTTGATATTGAATATAAGAAAGTAGAGTTAGAACACGAAAAAGAAAAATTAGATAATGATATTAATACAATGAATGTAACAAATAGTGCTGATAGAAAGCAAAAGAGTAAACTAAAAAAAGATAGAGCACAAATAAATAGACAAATAGAAGCCTTAAAAAGAAAAGCAGGGTATGCATCATTAGAGCATCAAGTATGTAAGGGTGTAGCATTAGCAGGATATACAAAATAAAAATAAAACAACAAAGTCAAATTAAAAATGATTTTGTTGTTTTTTCTTTCTTAAATTCCAAGTATAAAAACTGCAATTTTAAAATATATAAATAAAGATATAGCATCAACTATTGTAGTAATAAATGGACTTGCCATAACCGCAGGATCAAATCCTATTTTTTTAGCAACTATTGGAAGAGAGCATCCAATTATTTTAGAAAAACATACTGTAAGTATTAAAGTTAAACATACTACTAGTGCAATAGTTAAACTAACTCTATCAATAATTAATAACTTTACAAAATTAGCAATAGCAAGAGTTATTCCAACTAAAATAGAAACTCTAAATTCTTTAAATATTACTTTTAACATATCACTAAATTCAATATCATTTAAAGATATTCCACGAATAATAGTAGCACTTGCTTGTCCACCAGCATTACCACCTGTATCCATAATCATTGGAATAAATGAAGTAAGAACTATCATACTAGAAATAGCATCTTCATAATGACTTATAATTTTTCCTGTAAAAGTAGCAGATATCATAAGAAGAAGTAACCATGGAATTCTACTTTTAAAAATATCAAAAATAGATAACTTAAAATATGATTTTTCAGTTGGTAAGAGTATGTAAAAAACTTTGTGTAAAGATAAATCCTTTCTATGGTAATATAGAAATATATAACTAAGAAAGGATTT
>CANRJN010000072.1 GCA_947630945.1 uncultured Bacilli bacterium
AATAGTCTCTAAAATAAGTGGAATATCATCCATTCTTGAATCATTCATCAAAAATTTAAATGAATCCCAACCAATTTGTCCAGCTCCTAAACTATCGTGTCTATCAACACGACTTCCAAGCTCTGGTTTTGAATCATTTATATGCATTCCACTTAAATACTCAAATCCTATAATTTTAGAGAACTCATCCCAAGTTTTATCATAAGCTTCACGCGTTCTTATATCATAACCAGCTGTAAACATATGACAAGTATCAATACATACTCCAACTCTACTTTTATCTTCAATTTTATCAATTATATAAGCTAGATGTTCAAATTTATATCCAAGATTACTTCCTTGCCCAGCTGTGTTTTCAAGTACAAGTTTTACACCTCTAGTTTTATCAAGAGCATAGTTCATAGATTCTGCGATATTATTCAAACACTCATCTTCACTAATCTCTCTTAAATGGCTTCCTGGATGAAAATTTAATCTATCAAGAGCTAAAATTTCACATCTTTGAACTTCATCTATAAAACTATTTAAAGATTTCTCTCTAGCATCAATATCTGGATGCCCTAAATTTATCAAATATGAGTCGTGAGGTAAAATATGTTTTGGTTCTATTTTTGATTTTTCTAACTCTTTAAACCATAAATCAATTGTTTTATTATCAAGAGCTTTTGCGCTCCATTGTCTTTGATTTTTTGTAAATAGTGCAAAAGCTTTTGCACCAATTTCAACAGCATTTTTTGGAGCATTAAAAACTCCTCCACTAGCACTTACATGCGCACCTATAAATTTCATTTTTTCTCCTAATTTATTTAAAAATACAATATTTAGATAGTATCTTACTTATCAAATTTTAAGATACATGTCATATTCAAAATAAATTGA
Organism: uncultured Bacilli bacterium; assembly: GCA_947630945.1. GTDB lineage: Bacteria > Bacillota_I > Bacilli_A > RF39 > UBA660 > CAG-1000. The sequence goes on from CANRJN010000072.1 coordinate 880, forward strand.
TAATAGTTTTTTCATAGTACTTACACCTTCTTTAGAAATTTTATAATAGTTTATTTTAAAAACTATTTTATATATGCAAAATAAAAATTGATAATGATAATAAATCGAAGATATTTGATAATTAGAAAAGTATATTATTTTTAAATAATCAAACTTGTTCTATCTAGGTGGAATACTTAAAACTTCACATTTAAATTTTTCATTAGGAAAAAATGGAAGAAATTTATATTTCATTGCATTATTAATATACTCTTCTTGCTCTTCAATTGTATATTCAAACAATGAAAATCTTCCAGACTTATTATTAATAATCCAAACTTCTTCACTTTCATTAAATTTTAACTCTCCACCAATTCTTGCAGGCATTCCTCCAGTAATAGTTGGATGTCCTATAGTAGTCCATTCATATTCATTAGTAATACATAAAAATCCATCTTTATCTATTAACCATATATATTTATTGTCATTGCACATTGATTTATTTAAAATAAAGTTATTTATTTCGACTTCTTTCTCACTATTTATTCTAATTACTTCTTTATTTAATAATTCGGCATCTACTTCTAAATCTTTTAAATACTCTGGTATTTTTAAATATCCATAAAGCTTATTTAAATTAGTATCATATGTTTCACCCTGCTTAAAGTACTCCTTTACGCCATAAAGAAAGTTATCTTGTGCTAAAGAAAAATAATTATATTTTTCTTCTTTTGAATAGAAACTCTTTTCTATAGTACAATATGTTTTTAATAACTCAAGATATTCAATTGAAGATTCCTTATCATATATAACAAAATCAATAAAAACTTTACTTTGCTCAATATCTGTAGCATCAAATAATAATTCAAATATACATTCATTATCAATAAAAATTTTAGCCCTCCAAATATATTTAGGCAATGATTTTGTTAATATCTGTTCTTTAAATCCTTTTACAGATTGTGCATTTATTATTTCACTCTTTAAAGTAGAATTTGTTACCAGTGAAATATCCCATACAATCTTATTTAATAATTCTATTTCATAATCTAACTTTTCGTCCTTAGTTTCTTTTAACATATCAATCATGTTTTTATTTAATAAAGTACATGTTGTTTTTATAGAATTAAAAGGTATCCTAATTTTATGATATAAACCAATTATTAATGTGTCTGGTGTATAAGTTTCTTCTGAAAAACAAGTTGCTTTTGCATTATTTTTATTATCAATAATTACTTTAAATTTATTATCATCAAATACAAGTTTCAAATAAGGTCCATATCTATCATCATGTACATATAAGCTTTCTAAATTATCTGAATGAAGTTCAGTATCTTGTTTCATTTTACCTATTGAATATCCAACGATTGTTATTGCATGCATTCCTAATTCGTTGTTATTTTTATCAAATACGTTCACTCCTAAAATCAATGGGATTCCGCTAGAAGAATAAGCATAAATTAATTCTTTCATTTGCGATATAGTAACTGCATTATCTATATTTATTTCAAAATATTCTGGTACTAAATGAAAATTTCTTATACCTCTACAAATCATTTCTGTAGATAAACCCAAATTTGGAAATTCTCTAGAATAACCATTTTGTTCTGGATAAGAATTTTTAGTAATAGTGCTTGAAGATGGTAACATCATATTAGATAAACTATTATGTGCATGAAAAAATGTCCATAATGCAGTTGTTGCGCATGCAGATAAAACTTTATCTTGTTCTTGAAAAGGAACTGTATCAATTTTTAATCGTATTCCAAATAACGATATATCATAACTTTTAGCTAACCAATACTTAGTTAAACGATTTTTAACCCTAGGATAAGCTTTTAAACAAACTTTAGCAAGAAATGTTTTAGGAATTGGGCGTAAAATTATACACCCTAAATAGCTTTCATCATTTAGTATCGTAGTATCACCATTAAGAGCATCAGATAAAATTTTTTTATAATTGGAATTCTTTTTAATTTTAAAAAAGTGCACTCTAGATGTTGTTTTTCGATAGTTAACGAAACATCTTGCGTAATAAACAGTATAGTCTTCTATATAATGTTTATCAATATATTCATTTTCATATATAAATACTATCCTATACTCTTCTTTATCTTTTTCAGGAAGAAATTTTAATATATAGTTATTTAAATATACAATTTGTGGTTTATTTAGCAGATAAGCAAAGTTAGTATTGGTTTGATAAGCTACATATGCAGAAAAACTATCTCTGCTGTATTCAAAAATGCCATAAGGTGTATTCAAAACCCATCCCTTTATTACAAAGAGAAGGATTTAACATATTTTTCATTACTCATTAAAATTGATTTTCGTTCTAATTTACTTTTTTCAATATATTCACTAATATTGCTAGCTTCTTTCATTAAATAACTTTTATCAACTGTTGCTTTTTTTAGTCTTTCTGCAATCCTTCTTTTAGATTTCACATCAATAACTAGTTGCATAACAATTCCTTTTTAAGTATATTTTTAAAATTTGACACTGATGTTACTATTAATTTACTTTAATATATATTAAATTTATTCTATTCTCTATCTATATAGCAAAACTAAGATATCCTTATTATAATAGTTTTAAATAGAAACTACAGATAGAATATGTGATAGTTTGTATATTCTACTATGGATTATTCCAGCAACCTTTACTTCTACTATCAAAAAAATAAATCTTTATATATTTAGAATATTCACTTAATATATTAGTAACTCTTTCACAATATTTTTCATCATTATCAAAAACAGAAGTAGCAATACCCATATATCTATTATAATGGAATGACCAAAAAAAGTAGCAAGTTCTTTATCCCTTTATAATAAGTTAAAATCAATTTTACGAAAAATTCAATGACAAATTAATAAGACTAAGATATTAATTTAATAAAATAATATCTATTATATAAATTAATTATAAAAGTTTAATTATGGTAGCATAATTAATAAATAATATGTTGGGAGTGTTATATGAATAATGTAATGTTAAGCAATTCACAGAAAAAAGAAAGATTGAAACAATACAAAGAGTTAGACATGCATAAAGAATTAAAAGTACTTTTTGAAAAAATGTATCCGCTCAATACTTCAGTATATATAACTCATGGAAAAGATGAGATGGGTAGAGATATTCTTATTTCAGAAGAAAAACCATTTGGAACTGAAAATACTGCAGTTGTTGTTAAAATGGATAAATTATCTGGCTCAGCTACAGATAAAACATTATTCGAAATATGTACACAAATAAATCAATGTTTTGAAGTTTCAAAAGCAGTCAAAGATCAACTACAACCTTTAAAAACTGATAAAGTTGTAGTATGCATATTTGGAGAAATTTCAAATAAAGCACAAAATAATTTAGATTCTAATCTAAAATCACATGAAGGAAAAATAAAATATTTAGATATTGAAGAATTATTAAAATATTTCACTAAATATTACCCAAGTATATTTCTTTGAGCTTCTGGACTTGAAGCTCTTCATAAAAAATATCATGAACTCGAAGAAAATATGCTTAAAAGAAATAAATTTTTAAAAACATCATATATTGAACCAAATTTGAGAATATTTAAAAAATCAAAGAATCAACTTCTTGCAATTTCAAAATCTTCTGATAATGAAAAAATATCAAAAACTTTAGGAGAAAATATATTTGGTGAAAAAGAAACTATTCGTAGTATTGCCAAAAAAGTGTTAGAAAGAAATCATAAAATACTTATAGAAGGAGAAGCTGGTTCTGGCAAAAGTATATTTGTAATAAAACTTACAATGTATATAATAGAAGAAACTATAAAAAAAATACATATAAATAAAGGAATAGAAGAAAATATTATAAATATCCCAGTTGTAATAAAAGCAACAAAATTTGTTAATAATGGTATGCTTAAAGATGCAATTGAAAATTATTACGAAGAAAGTTCAAGCTTATTAAAGCCTAACCTTCTAATTATTGATGGTATGGATGAAGTAAATAATAATTTAAAAGAAAAAATAATTTATGAAGCAGAAACTTATTGCTCTACTAATAATATAACATTAATATTTACTACAAGAAAGAGTACAGAAGTTAAAACTCGATTAACTTCCTATGAATCTTATGAGCTTCTTCCATTTGAAACATCTCAAGCGATAAATTATATAAAAAAAATATTAGAAAGAAACCAAATATTAATTGGAACATTGATAAAAGGTATAGAACAATTGAAACATCAAATACCTCTTTATCCCATGGCTTTATCTCTTCTTATAGAAATAGTAGAAAAGCATCACGAAATACCAGCTTCAATATCTGAACTATATAAAAGATTTATTGAAATGGCATTAGGACAATCAAGTGATGATGAGGATATAAGCATTATATTTGAACCAAATATAAAAAGAGAATTCTTAGAATCTTTATCATATCAAAAATTTTACATAGAAAATATTTCTATATTAGATAAAAAAGAATTTGATGAATTTCTTGATCAATATATTAAAAAGTTTCCTATCATTACAAACAAAGGAATATTTTTATCAGAATTAGAAAGAACATCATTAATAAAATTTGATGACTATAAAGTTGAATTTTTACATAAATCATTTCTTGATTATTTTATTGCGAGTTATTTTAGTAATAGACATACTGAACTTTATGACAACGATACTTTTAATGATATATATAAACTTTATCACTCATCTCTTTGGGAGGATGTTACTTATTTCTATTTTGGACAAAAATCTAGAATCAATAAAAAAGAAATTGATAAAATTATAACTTATACACCTCAAGATCATAATAATCTTTTAAAAGACATTAGTCATTTTATGATAGGTAAACTTATACAATATGCATGGCACACCGAATTTGAAGATAAGAAATATGCTATTTCTCTTGCAATTAATCATACGCTTAGTATGAGAAAAGGTTTAAGCATTTTTATTGAAACAGAAATTGGAATGAAACTTCCAAAAATATTAGGTGATATTCAAATGTTACATTATATTGATGAAGCTTTTTCAAGTAGGTTCTTACTAGATGAAATTAAATCCATAACAGAATCTATGATCAATAATGAAATAGAAATTAGTGATAATTTATTTTATTTTTCCACAATATTTTTGGTGGAAAATTCAATTATGTTAGGAAATGATTATGTTAAAAAGTATTTAGATAAATTTATCGAACTTTCTTATAGCATAACACCTGATGTCGCACTACCTTTAATAAATATAATATCATTATATATCAAAAATAATAAGCTTATAGCATCCGAGGAACAATCAAAAAACATAAAAGATATAAATCATAAGCTAAAAAGAAAATATGAAAAATTAACTTATGATTATTTAACATTTAAAAATAAAATTGACCAATTAAGAATTTCAAAAATTGGTAAAAAATAATTTAGTTAATTACATGCTAGTATATTTAGAAAATCAAAGTTAAAGAATTAAAAATATCTGCTTTTAACTTAGCAAATTTAATATCAGAAAACCCTATAGAATATGGGCTTATTTCAAATTGTATTTGGGATTTGGTATGTAAAGAAAAACTAAAAACTAATTTAGAGTTATCAAAAATTACTATGAATTCATTAGTGGAGCTATCTTATGAGTAATATAATTAAATTTGAAATTGATTCAAAAATATTTTATAAAGACTTAGAATATATCATTAAAGGTTACCCTTCTTTTAACCCGGATTATGCAATAGAAAAAGTGCATAGCTGATTATTTTACAACTATAGATTGTAATTTTTTAGCTTC
>CANRJN010000073.1 GCA_947630945.1 uncultured Bacilli bacterium
AAACATATTTCATTACTACCATTTGATAATGAACTTGTTAAATATTTATTTTCTGCACTCCTTACTAAATTTTGTACTTCTGTTACAAATGTATTTTGCTTTGCACTTCTAAATAATTTAAGTACATTTGGTAATGCTATTATTACAAGTATTGCTAGTATTGCTATTACTGCTAGAAGTTCTACTAATGTAAATCCTTTTTTATTTTTCATTTATATGTACCTCTTTTCTATTTTTACCTTTTCATTATATCGTATATATATATATATCAAGAGGCACATTACAAATTTTACGTGAAATATATGCTATTAAATAATCTTATTAAACATATTTTTAAGTAATTTAAAAAATACTAAATATATTTTATAACAATTTAGTATTTTCATAATTTTCAATATCATCTTTTAAATAATTTAATGCTTTTAACAATAACTCATCATTAAATTCTTCACTTAATATATAATTAACACTATGTAAATCATTTTTATAACGAATTTTATTATTAAAAGTTTCTATATTTTTTAAATTAATTATTCCATTTTTATAATTATAATACATTATTACTGCGATCATTAGACATATAGAGTATTTAAGACCATCTAATGTTTTATTTAAAGCATCAATCATAATTTTTTCTTGTTTTTCTAACTCATTTAATTCATTTTTTAAAATTTGTTCTCTATTTATATCTTTTTCTATTTCTTGATTAATTTTATTTAATTCAACCTTCACCTTGTATTTTTTTACACTTAATAAATCATCTTTATAAAAATCACTGTAATTTACATCCCTCATTTTAGAAATTAAATATAATGAATAGCCTAAATCATCAACTGCATCAGTATCAGCATCAATTAAATATTTAATCATTTTTATATTATCATTTTTATATTCTTCCTTATTTTTTAAAAAGTCATAAAATAAATACTCAATAAATCTTGATAAACATTCTGTATAATACCATCTATCTTTTGTGGAGTAAACTCTATCATCAATTATCGTTCTATTATTACCATTTATATAATGAAAAAATTCATGTAAGATAACAAAAGAATCTTTTAATGAGTGAGTAATAACAATATTTATATTATATTTTATACTTTTATTATCAATAAATGCTTCACAAAAATTATGATTAATATCTTCATTATTTTCATTATATTCTTCACTATCTATATCTATTAAATTAAAAGATCCATTATTTAATAAATTATCAAATTCACTTATATACTGTGGAAAATAAACACTTAAAAATTCCTTTGATAAATTCAAAGATTCATTTATAGTTAAATAATTTTTAAAATATTTTCTTCTTTTACCATTAAATATTTTTAATTCATTATAAAATTTTCTTGATAAATCAAGCATTTCATCAGTATTATCTTTTAAAAAATCTAATATTGGATTATTTTCATATTTTATATATGTATTTAAAGCAATTTTTATATTATTTAAAAGTTTCTTATCTATATTTTCTTTCATATTTATTTTCTTTCTAATATATCTCTTGCAGCAATTAAACCTGTTGCAGCAGCTGTAACAATATTTCCTGCTTTACCTGCTCCATCACCTATAAAATAAATATCATAATTTTCTAATTTAAATTTATTATTTGTATCTATTTCATTACTAAAAAATTTAATTTCAGGTCCATAAAGTAATGTTTCATCATTATTAACACCTGGTATTATCTTATCTAATTTTTCTAGTCCTTCTAATATATTTGTAATTATTCTATGTGGTAATACAAGAGCAAGATCACCTGCTACGCAATCTTTAAGTGTTGGTTCAATAAATCCTTTATTAATTCTTTTCCATTCGCTTCTTCTTCCTTTTTTTAAATCTCTTAAAGATTGAATTATTGGTTTTCCATCTCCTAAAACATTTGCTATTCTTGCTATACTTTCACCATATAATCTTGTATTTGTAACAGGTTCAGTAAGACCTACTTTACTAATAAATGCAAAATTTGAATTATTTGATTTTATATCTTTTAGAGAATGTCCATTAACACAAATAAATCCATAATAATTTTCTTTTGCAACAAAACCACCTGGATTTGTACAGAATGTTCTTATTTCATCAGAATATGTATCTGTTTTAATAAATATAGTTGGATCATATATTACATTTGTTATATCTTCAAGTATTTCTTTTCTAACTTCAACTCTAACTCCAATCTCAATACTTTGACTTGTATATGGAATTTCATACTTATCTGCAAGTTCTTGTACCCATTTAGCACCTGTTCTTCCTGGCGCGATGACTACATTTTTAGCAATTAATTTTTCTTTATCATTTATAATAACTTCATGTTCATTTTTACTGTTACTTATAATATCACTAACATTAGCATTTTCATATATATCGATATTTTTATTTTCTAAATAATCTGTAAAATCTTTAATATAACCTGGAAGTTTATCACTACCTAAATGTTTTTGTTTAATTAAAAGTAATCTTGCTCCATGCTTAGCAACTTCTTTTTTTATTTCTTCTGCTTCTTTCATATTAGATGGATAAATATCACTATCCATATTAAATTTATTAAATATTTTTTCTGTATCATCTATAATTTGATATGCTTCACTTTGAGACATATATTTAAATAAATCACTTTTACCAAGTTTAGGTATAAAATTTAATTTGCCATCACTAAATGTTCCAGCACCACCATATCCAGATAATATTTGACATGGATTACAATTCATACATTTACCACCATTTATTTTCATTGGACACATTCTAGTCTCTGCTCTATGCCCTTTATCAATTAACGCTATTTTTAATTTATTGTTTTTTTCAGTTAATTCATATGCACAAAATAATCCTGCTGGACCTGCACCTACTATTACTACATCATAACTTTTTAAATCATCTTTTTTCATAATACTCCTTTTTTATACCTAATAAATTTATTGCATGTATATTTTTTATTTAATTTCTATTTGTGTGTTTGCATTCTCTTCTAATAATTTAGGATTATCAAATATATATTGTAATAATTGTACTGATTTAGCAAAATAATATCCATCAGCAATTCTTTCATCTAAATTAATTCCAAATTCACATATTTTTCTAATTTCTTTTTTACCATTTATTATTACTTCTTCATCTTTTATTTCACCCATAGTTGCAAGACCACTAGCATTACCAAAATTAGTAATATTATGATATATTGCTCCACAATGAATACTACCTAAATTTGATACAATTAAACTACTATAATATAAATTATCTTCAATTAAAGAAGATGGTAGAAATCCCATTTTATCACACCATTTAAATATTCCTACAATTGGAATTCTAATTATATTTGGAAGTTTACCTAAAAAATCTATCGCGTTATTTGCACCTTTTTTATCTTCTTTTTTATTTCTAATTGAATCAACTTTATCTAATATTTTTTTACTAATTGTATGTATATTATCATTTTCATCTATTTTAACTAGTATCATCATTTCTTCTGCATTATCATCAAAAGCAATTTTAGCAACAAAAGAAATAACAATATCATTATGTTCATATATATGTCTATTAGCAATAAATCTATTTAAATATGGTCTATTATAATATACTAATCCAATAGCAGTCATGAATGCATGAAAAATAGTAATATGTTCACCTTTCTTTTTTAATTTATCAACATATTTACATAATTCTGTAACATCCATTTTTTGATTTATATAAACATCACTTACACATCTATCTGGTTTTAAATCAATTAATATTTGACTAAGTCCTGATATATTATCTACTCTTTTTGCATTTTTTCTATCAACTAATCTTTTTTTCATATCTACCCTCACATTAAATATTATAAAAAAAATAAGTTAATATTGCAAATTAATTATGTTATAAAAACGTAAGCATAATATATTACAAATAAACTTATCATAATAGCGCCCTCTGTTTTAGATAAAACTTTATCATTTTTAGCAAATAAATATAAAACATAAGATGCAAGATGAACAAATGCTATATCTATTAAATTGAAATTCGTTGATGAGAATCCTCCATATATTAATAAAGGTAATCCAAGTACAACACCTATATTAAATATATTAGTTCCAATTATATTACCAAGTGCTATATCAAATTCTCCTTTTTTAGCAGCAACCACTGTCATAGTCATTTCTGGCAAAGAGGTTCCAATAACTACAACAGTCATTGTTATTACTTTTGTACTAACATTTAATATTTCTGCTAAAACTTTTGCATTATCAACAACTAAATCACTTGAAAATATAATCATTATACAACAAATAATTGTAAGTAATATTGATTTTACTATTCCATATTTAGGTTTTTCTCTTTCAAAAAATTCTTGTTTAGTTTTTACAACTGAAATTATATAAAACATAAACATAGCAAAGAAACATAAAAACATAACTCCATCTTGCCTTGTTAATATAAAGTCACTATGAATTCCTCCTATATAATGCGCTATCATTGATAATACAAACATAGCAGTTATAACTATCAATATAGGTAATTCTTTCTTTGTTACTTCATGTTTAACTTTAATAGGTGAAATACAAGCAGCCATTCCTATAATTAATAAAATATTTACTATATTACTTCCAATAACATTAGCAAGTGCTATATCTCCACTACCACTTGATACACTATTAAATGATATTGCAAGTTCAGGAGCACAAGTACCAAAAGCAGCAACAGTAAGTGCTATCATCATTTTAGACATTTTAAAATTAGTTGCTATGGAACTTACAGCATCTACAAATATATCAGCACTTTTAACTAGTATTACAAAACCAATTAGTAATAAAATTACTACTTTAACCACTTCCATATGCTTTTCTCCTATTCTTATAATATTATAAACTAAAATACAAAATTTTAAAAGCATAATTAAAAAAATACATTAAGTAAGTATACTATGTATTTTAATTATTTGAATTTTCTTCATCAAACTCATCAGGTTTTTCAAATAATTTATCAATGTTTTTAGTTGGAAGTAACATGTAATTATCTTTATTTATTTCAATTTCAAATTTATTAGTTTCATGTTTTAATTCATCACCATCAATACACCAAGATGGTGGAATTTCATCAAATTCAAGTTTTATTTTATCTGTTTTAAAATAAGTAAACCCTGGAATATTATTCATTTCTCTTCTTTTTAAATAATAAACGGCTTTAATAATATCAAATTTGTTTTTAATATCACACATTAATACTTCAAATTTATTATCATCAAGTTTAACATCATCATATATGTTATTAACTCCACCAACTCTATTACTATTAGTTATAAATATAAATGAAAATTTATTTTCATATTTTACTCCATCAACTTCATATTTAACATTATAAAACTGTAATTTTTGTTTTAATTGTTGTATTCCATATATTACATATGCAAGTTTTCCATATTTTTCTTTTAGTTTTCTAGGTGTTGAATAAGAAATATCTACATAAGCACCCATACAAGCAACATATACGAAAGGATTATTATTTATTAAACAAACATCAATATTTTTTTCAGTTCCATTAAGTAGCATTGCTATGTTATTTATAGTGTTACTTGTCATACCATACATATGAGCAACATCATTAACACTTCCAAGTGGTAAATGTCCAAGTAATATTGGTTTATGTCTTTCAATGTTACCTGAAATTACTTCATTTAATGTTCCATCTCCACCAGCACATAATAATAAATCAACATCTTTCAACTTTTTAGTTATTTCTTTTGCATGACCTTTATATTCTGTATATATTATTTCTGTATCATAGCCATAATTTTCTAATATTTTATATATTTTTTTAACATCATTTCTATTAGTTAACTTACCACTATTTGGATTATAAATAACTACGCAATTTTTCATAACTTATCCCTCTATTAAGTATATTATATCATTTATAAAAATAGTTGTAAATTTTAATAAATTAATTTTACTATTAAAGTATGTTATAATTATTTTCTAAGGAAGTGAAAATATGGCAATAGAAAAAGTAAAAGAATATTTTAAAAAATATAATATGGATAATAAAATAATAGAATTTAATGTTAGTAGTGCTACTGTTGAACTTGCTGCTAAAGCATTAAATACAGAAGAGGAAAGAATAGCAAAATCTTTATCTTTTAGATTAAAAGATAAAATAATTTTAATAGTTCTAGCAGGAGATGCTAAAATTAGTAATTCAAAATATAAATCAACATTTAAAGAAAAAGCACATATGTTATCATTTGATGAAGTAAATGAATTAGTTGGTCATCCTGTTGGAGGTGTCTGTCCCTTTGCTATAAATGATGGTATAGAAGTTTATTTAGATGAATCTCTAAAAAGATTTGAAACAGTATTTCCTGCTTGTGGAAGTGCAAACTCTGCTATTGAACTTACAATAAAAGAATTAGAAAAATACTCTAACTATATATCTTGGATTGATGTTTCAAATTATTAAATATAATTATTCAATAAAAAAAGATTAAAATAAATTTTAATCGCCAATCACTATGTGATTGGTAATTTTTGAATTATAATATATTTA
>CANRJN010000074.1 GCA_947630945.1 uncultured Bacilli bacterium
AATTGTTCTACTAATTGAATATATATAGGTCTATCATTATCAAATACAAAATTCATAATAGCTCCTTTCTACATTGTGTTACTTGCTTAATACAATAATATATCAAAAATTAAAAAAAGTCAATATAAAAAAGACTATCAATTTAAATTGATAATCTTATTCATATAAATTGTAATTTATATTATATATATAGTCTTAAACTATATACTATTACTAATATTCCTGCAAATAATAAACTATAAACACTATTTTTAGGTTTCGTATATAAAACTGTCATTGTTCCTAAAAATAATAATGTGTCTATTGTACTTTTAAAATAAAAATACCAAATTCCAACACTAAAAGATTCTTTCAACATTACTGCTAATATTACACTAGAAATTATAATTGAAATTTTGTTATTTCCTTTTGCATACCAACAAATAAATGCAAGTATTGGAGTTATAGCAGTTATTCCATACCAAATCACCATATAACTTTTAGGATTAAAACCACTAAACATAATTGTATATAAATGGTAACTTACTGTCATACCTACAAAAAATAAAAATACATTTAAACCTGCTCTTAATGGTGTTTTGCTAAAAACAGAAATAGTGATTGCTAAAAATATCCATATTCCAAAATAAGAAAAGACATTTCTTAAATCTAATATTCCTAGTATATGTTGCCACCATATTGCATCGTTAATACCTAAATTATCTAACCATTTAGAAAATATGCCTAATAAGATTCCTAATAACATTATTAAAGAAGTATTTATTATTTTATTTTTTGTTTTCATATCTTTATTAGGTTTTCTAATATTATCAAGCCACTTTTTCATTGTGAACCTCCTTTACAAACTATTTATTTAATAACCAATCAACTATATTGATTTTCGTTATTCCATTGTAGTCTGCTTCCATATCCATATCAAAAGTTATTAAATATTTTGGATAATGATCACCTGTTTTTTGTAATGATTTTAGTTCTCTTTCTAACACTTTATCATCTCTAGTTGTTAATGCAACTTGAAAATATTTCAAACCATCTCTATTTTCAGCAACGAAGTCTATTTCTAAATCATCAACTTTTCCTACATATACTTTATATCCTCTTCTTAATAATTCAAGATAAACTATATTTTCTAATACATGTCCCATATCACTATCAGCTTTTTTTCCTAATAAATAGCTTCTTAACCCTTGATCTACAACATAATATTTATAATCTCTAGCAAGTAAGTTTTTACCTTTTACATCAAATCTTTCAGCTTTATAAATTAAGAAACTTTCTACAAATGCTGATATATAATTTTCTACTGTATGATTACTTGTAGACATTCCTTTACTTGTTAATGTATCACTTATCTTTTTAGTAGATATTGGACTACCTATACTATCAAATATAAATTTTAGGACACTTTCTAAAAGCATTTTATCTGTTATATTGTTTCTTGTTATTATATCTTTATAAACTATTGTACTAAATATTCCTTCTAAATAAGTATCTAAATCATTTGGATTATCTTTAAGTATAGATATATTACCTGGCATACCACCATATCTCATATAATCTAAAAAATATTCATAACGACTTTTATCTGAACTATTAAATGCACTTAAATATTCCTTAAATGATAATGGTAACATTTTTATTTCTACATATCTTCCTGATAATAATGTTGCTAATTCTCCAGATAATAAATATGCATTTGATCCTGTTATATAAACATCTACATTTTTCTTTATATATAAACTATCTACTGCTTTTTGAAACATTGGAACATTTTGAATTTCATCTAAAAATACATAAAATTTCTTTTTAGAATCTAATTTTTTATTTACATAATCATATAGTTCTTTATAACTTTCAAAATTATAATCAGCATCCTCAAGATTTATTTTTATTATTTGATTATCTTTTATTCCATTTTCTTTTAAATAATTTATAAATAATTCAAACAATGTTGATTTTCCACATCTTCTTATTCCTGTAACAACTTTGATTAAATCTTTATCTTTAAACCTTTTTAATTGTTCAAGATATTCTGTTCTTTCTATCATAGTTTTCACCTCTAATGTAAGTATATATTAAAATTAATATAAAATCAAGTATTGGAAAGATATTTCCAATACTATCAATTTTTTTTAAATTTTGGAAATAATTTATTTTTTCAATTTTTTACTTATAATAATTAAAACTTACAAAACAATGATAACAAAAAAGTATTTTAAATCAAATTAAAGAATATAAAGAATTATTTGAAAAAATATTATATTTTAAATAAAAATATGGACTATTAAATAAATAATAATTTTTTTATTAATTGTAATACTAATTAAAATTTAATTTCTTTTTATAATAAATTTGACAAATAAAAAGTACAAATATTTTATATAATTATATAACAAAATAAAGTACAAAAAAATGTACAAAAATTTATAATTTTTTTATTAAGTTTTTGCTAAAATTATGTACAAAGTCGTGTGGTACTTTTAAGCAGGATAAGTATGTATTACAACAACATCCCCAGTGGGGAGTTTTACCCCTAAATATAAGGAATTTTGAATTTACAAATTGTATTACAAATTATTTTTTGTATTACTATTCGTTTACATAATTTTTTAAAAAAATGTCCAAAAAAGCAGTTTTGTATGACAGATGTATTACAAAATGATGTATTTTCAATACCCAAAAGTGCAATATTTGTACATAAATTTATTAATTTTTTATATAAAATACTATAAAATCGTGTACCTAAATGTGTACATTTTTTTGTTACATTAATAATATATTTTATTCTTTTGGATGTACATAATTTTTATATTTTTTTATTTGATAATATTATTTTTATAGACATATCATTATGAATTTTTTGCTGTTATTTTTAATAATCAATTAATTTATATATAACTATTTTCTTTGTAAATTTTTTGCAAATTCTTTGCAAAAAACAAATCTATTTTTTTAATAACCAATCTATTATGTTCATATGAATTACTCCATTTTGTGACATATCAAATTTATCCATAGAAATTACATATTTTGGATAATTATCTTTAATATCATCATATACACCAAATTCTCTATTAATAATTTTTTCATCTGTTAAATAATAACAAACTTGATAATATTCTTTGTTTCCATCTTTAAGAGCAATAAAATCTATTTCTCCATTATCAAGATTACCTACTTTTACATCATATCCTCTGTACATTAATTCATTATAAACTATGTTTTCTAAATATGCTCCCAATTGTTCTTTTTTAGATACATTTAGTACCTGACCAAGACCTAAATCTGTTAAATAATATTTATATTTACCATTAAGTATTCTTTTACCTCTAACATCATATCTATCAACTTTATTTATTAAATATGCCTTACACATATATTCTAAATAATTATATAATGTTGTTTTTCCAACACTTCTATTATCATTTATTTCAAAATATTTAGCTAGACTTTCAGCAGAAAAAGTCTGTGATGGTGTAGTTACTATATATTCTGCTATTCTATTAAATAATTCTATATCAGTAACATTAAATCTATTTATTATATCTTTAACCACTATTGAATTGTATACATCTGATAAATAAGTTCTTATCTCATCTTCAGTATTTAAATTAAATCTTTGAGGCAAACCTCCCCATTTAACATAATCATTAAATTGCTCTTCAAGTTTATATTTATCTAACTCATAATTTTTAAATTCACAAATTTCTTTAAATGAAAATGGTTTTATATTAAAGCTTACATATCTACCAGATAATAATGTAGCAAGTTCCCCTGATAATAAATCCCCATTAGATCCTGTTATAAAAATTGATATATTATTACCATATTTTGCTTTATAAGAATTAATTACTTTTTCCCATTCCTTAACATATTGAATTTCATCAAAAAATAAATAATATTTATCTTTATTAACTATGTTTTCTTTAATATAATTATCTAACTCTTTATAAGTTTTTATATCTGAATATTCAATTAATTCAAAATTAATATATATTATATTTTTTTCATTAATACCAGATTCTATTATTTCATTTATTATTTGTCTTAAAATTACAGATTTACCACATCTTCTTATTCCTGTAATTACTTTAATTAAATCTTGATTATAAAAAGGTCTAATTTTCTTTAAATAGTTTTCTCTTATTACCATAATTTATCCCTCCGATTTAATTATACATTATTTATTTATAAAAGTCAATTTTGTCTTTTAGAAAAGACAAAATTATGCTTTTTGTTAATTTTGTCTTGTAAAGAGTAAAAAATACAATTAATTATACTATTATATATTATTTTAGATTATTAGTTTTTATAGATTATTATTTGCTACAACTAATTCTATTATTACAGGGTTTATTTTCACTTGGGTGACCAGGATCTATAACTATACCTTTCAAAGCCATTTAAATCACCTAATTTATTGTATGTAATTATTTAATAAAAGTGAAATATAAAATTTTTATATATTTATAAAGTTATTACGCTTTTTATTATAATGTAAAATATACATTTTTATTAATATTAAAAAAGCAAACTTAAATTTAGTCTGCTTATATAAATTTGTAGTTTAATTAACAAATATTTTTTTAAATGTATCTTTTACAAAATTATTATCATTCATTTTATTTTCTAAATACTTGTTGAAATTGTTTTTATTGATTCCATTATTTACTATATCTTCAAAATTAGGATATAATTTTTTAATTTGTATTCTACTTACAATATATCTATTACCACTAAAATTAAAAGTAATTTGTTCTACATTATCTATTAAAGCAAATATTGATACAGAATTATATAATAATGATTTTTCTAAATAATGATTCTCATTAACATACCAATCTGTAACATGATAATCGATAGTAAGTTCTAAATTTTCAGAATCAATTTCAAATACATATCCATATTCAGCAAGTGGTAAGTTATCTATTAAATGACTATCATTACTATTATTACCAACATATTTATTTTTATATTGAATTATGTTATCAATTCCAGATTTATCCCTATTAAATGGAGTTATTGGTATAGTTTTTTCAGTATATTGTCTTTTTGTATCTATTATATAATACTCATTTTTAGTATTTCTATTTATCCTATACACATTATAAAAAGGTGCTTTATAAATAATCATAGTATCCCCTGTTTCTTTTAAATAAGAAAATCTTGGTGCAACCTTATTTAATACTACATTAGAATAGTCAAGTAGAAGTAATAAAATAAAACCTATCATAAAATAACTTATACCTAAAAATATCTTTTTTATAATAGTCTTTCCATTTATTATATTAACAAATCCAAAAGTAGAAATAAGTAATCCTATTATAGAATGAATAGATCCCCAACTACTATCAGTAGGATAAATAGTAAAAGCAATAAAGATTAAACCTAAACCAATAAACATAATTATTTCATAGATAAGTTTATTTTTTTCAGATATTTTTTTATTAGAATAATCTATTGTATTTATAATATTTTTTTCTAGTTTTTCTTGATATTCTTTTTTATCAATCTTTTCTCCACTTAATAAATCATTAACTGTTATTTTTAAAATTTTACATAATTCAATCATAATAGAAGCATCCGGTAATCCTTTACCACACTCCCATTTAGATACAGCTTTATAAGTTATTCCTAATTTTTCTGCAAGTTGTTCTTGTGTTAAATTTTGTTCTTTTCTACAAGTTGCAATGAATTTGCCAATACGTTCTTGATTCATATTTTTTGCTCCTTTCAAGAATAACTATATAATATTAACACAATTTTTAACACCTACAATTAGTAGAGTTACATATTTTACTCATATAAATTGTAATTTAACGAATAGTATGTGCTGTTATAATTGTATAGCAATATGAATTAATAGTTATTATTATATTTTCAATCTCACAATACCAATTTTTTCCTTGTTTAAATATATTACAATTTTTTTCTAAAACTTTATTTTTACAATATTCTACTACATCATTTGTATCTAATTTTAGATTTTTTTTAATTCTATCAATACCCATTTCAGTAGTATGAATTTTATCAATATTTGATAATAATATTTCTTTATTCATATAATTTAAACCTCTTTACTTTTTTATTGGTAAGCCTTTACAAGTTTCAATAACAATTTCTTTTAATAATTCTTTATTATCTACATCATCAACTAAATACATAGGTTTAGCACCATCATAAGGTATAGATTCTTGCATATTGTATTTTTTATTGCTATCTACTATCTTAACAAGTAATCTATCATCATATATACCACCAAATAAAATATTATTGTAATAAAGTAAATATTCTCCCATCATTGATTTACAAGTAATGTTATCTAATAAGTTTAATTGCTCCAATACAAAATCTCTATAATCTTTTGTTGTAGCCATTATATCAACTCACTTTCAGTTTAGTAGACAAATGCCTCACGACATAAGCCCCTATTCAAATCCGTACGTGCAGTTTTCCCGCATACGGCTTTT
>CANRJN010000075.1 GCA_947630945.1 uncultured Bacilli bacterium
ATTTCTCATTTTTCGGGAATTTTATTCTATAATCTAATTTTTTCATGTCTTCGGGATTTTAGTTTTTAATTCAGTCATTTATTAAATTTTGGTTTTTAGTATTAGATATACTTTTAAATTATACTGTACTCTCTTGTTATAATTCTTTTATCACTACAATATTCAATCATATATTTATTATCTTTTTTACATATTATTATTCCAATTGTTTTATCTTGATTAAATGTTTTTAAATTTTTATCAATATAATTCATATATACTTGAATTTGACCTATATGTTCTTTTTTTAATTCTGTTACTTTTAATTCAATTACAACATAACAATTAAATTTAATATTATATAAAAGTAAATCTATATAATTATAAACATTACCTATTTTAATTTTATATTCACTTTTAATAAATGAAAAATTATTTCCAAGTTCATTCATAAAAGATTCTATATTTTCTAATATTAATTTTTGTAATATTTTTTCTGATATACTTTCATAATTATTAGTATTTTTAATTAAAATTGGATTTTTAACATAATCAATTACACTAATTTTATTATTATTTACTAGTTTCTTTTTAACTTTTTCATCTAGTCTTTTATATTCATTATTTTTTATTTTATTTCTTAATTCTCTTACTGATAAATTCTGACTTTCACAAATATTTATATAATATTTAATTTCTGTAATATCTTTTAATGGTAATAATTCAACATAGTGTCCATAAGATAATTGTTGCGACACTGTCGCAACTTTTTTTAAAAGTAAATAAAATTTTTTCATTCTAGTTAGTGAAGAAAACGTATATCCCTTCCCTAATTCATATGTTAATCTGCTAGAGTATTCTTTAATTATACCTGATCCATAATGCTTACCTGCCTCATTTAACATTTTTCCAACATTGTAATATGTAAGCAAATCACTTCTGTTTTTACTATAATCTTTAATTTTTTTAGTAATTTCATTCTCAATCAATTTATTTTTTATTTCATTATAATAATTCATAATATTCCTTTCTATGGCATAAAAGTTTCTATATTTAATTCATTATTTAATTTTAATTCTATTGTGCCTAAATAATCTGTTCTATAAATTTTACTATATTTTAAATTTTCTAATGTTTCTTTACTTGGATGATTATATTTATTATTTTTACCTACTGAGATAATTGAATACTTTGGATTAATTTTATTAATAAAATAACTATTTGATGATGTATTAGAGCCGTGATGAGATACTTTTAAAAAATCAATATTATTTAAATTATAATTATTTATTATATCTTCTTCCCTTTTACTACTAGCATCTCCCATAAATAAAAATTTATAATTATTTATTTTTGTATAAATAACATTAGAGTTATCATTTTCATTATCATATTCATAAGTGTTTAAGAATTGTAAATTTATATTATCAACATTTAAATTATTTATTTTTTTATAATATTTTATATTTTTATTATTTAATATTTCTATTAGTTCTTTTTCTAAATAATTATATTCTCCAATATTAAATATAACTTCTTTTACTTTAAAATTATTTATTAAATCTATTGAATATCCCATATGATCAGCATCACCATGTGTTAAGATTAAATAATCTATTTTTTTAATTCCAATACTTTTAAAAAATGGAATAATATTTGAAGTCATTAAATTAAATTCTTTATTTCTTTGTTTCCATTTGACTTTTTTATTATATATTTTTCCACCTGTATCTATTAATATTGTCTTATTATTTTGAGTAATTATTAAAGCACTATCTCCTTGTGATACGTCTAAATAATAAACATATGTATTTCTATTAAAATATGGTTTTATATAAATAAATAACAAAAGTATAATTAAAAATATAATTAATTTTCTATATTTTTTAATTATTAAAATAAGTAATATATAATAAACTATTATTTCTATAATATTAATTTTTGGAAAATAAATAGTAAAATTAAATATATTTGTTGAAAATCTAGAAATGAATTCCATAATACTTGTAAATATATTCAATATAAATGTTAATGATGGAAATATTAAACATATAAGTGATAAAGGAAAAATTATATAACTTACAAATGGAATAAATACTAAATTATTAATAAATCCTATTAAATTTATTTCATAACTTAAATTAATAATAATCGGCATGCTTGATAATAAAGATAAGAAACTTATTTTTAAAATAGAAAATTTAGTAATTTTAATATTTTCATTTGTTAACAATATAAAGAAAGTAATTGTAAATGATAATATAAATCCTATATTAAATATATAATTTGGATTTATAAATACTAAAATTATAAATGTTAAATATAATAGGTTTTTAGGTTTAATATAAAAATAATATATTTTATTAATATTAGAAAGTATAAAAAATATTACTGCTCTTAAAATAGATGGAGTAAAAGATGCTATAAAAGAAAATAATAAAAGAAAAATACTACTTAATATAAAAGATAATTTTTCATTTATTTTTAATTTATTTAATATTAATAAAAGAATACTTGAAAATAATGATACATGTAGTCCAGATAATGCAAATAAATGAGTTACTCCATTAATTTTATAATTATTATAAGAATCATTATCTATATGTGTACTGTCTCCTAAAATAAATGCATAAATATAATCATTATATTTTAAATTATTAATCTTTTTATAAAAGTAATTTTTTAATTTATAGAATATATTTTTATTACTTTTTATTTTATTAAAACTTTCAACATTTAAAATGTATTTTATATTTTTATGATATAAATATTTTTTATAATTAAATGTATTTGGTATTGTATTATTACTTGCAAGCATTAGTGTACCTTTTAATTTAATAGTATCATTTAAAGAATAAATATTATGAAAATTATTTTTTTCATCTTCTGTTTTAAAATAATATGTGCCAATTAAATTATTCGTAAGTGTAAGTGATAATTTATCTCCATCTATTTTATAATTAATAATTTTATTATAAAAAATATTATCATTTATATTATAAATACTTTTAATTTTAAAAGTTAGATTATATATAAGTAAATAAAATATAGTTAGAAATAGTAAGCAGATATAAAATGAATTACACAGTAATATTTTCCTTAATTTTAGAGAAAAGTGATTCACTTATACCACTTACATTCATTAAGTCTTCAATTGATTTAAAATTACCATTTTTTGTCCTATATTCTATTATTGCATTTGCTTTTGCATCTCCTATACCACTTAAAGTCTTTAATTCTTCAAGAGTTGCTGTATTTATATTTATTTTAGTATTTGTAGTTTGAGAATTATTATCACTTTCTTCATCTACATCTTTATAACAAGCATCATTTTTAACTTCTTCACAAACACAAGGTGTTTCAATATAAACTATATTTTCTTTTTTAGCATTTTCAATTTCTTCTGTTGAGTAAACTACTATTACATCTCCATCATTAAGTAGTTTTGATAAATTAATAAATCTAGTATTTGCTTTTTTAGTAACTCCACCACTTTCTTTTACTGCATCAATTACTCTTGACCCATTATTTAATTTATAAACACCTGGATTTGCAACTTCACCTTTTACGTCTACATAAATATATTCTAGTATTTCATTTTCACTTTTATCTATACTCTCTTCTACTTTATTTTCATTAATATTTTCAGTTTTTCTTTCTATATTTTTAATTGTAAAAAATAAATATGTAAAAGAGCCAATTAAAAGAATTAATAAAATTGTTGGAAATATTAATTTTTTATAATTAAATTCTCCTAGTACATTTGATAGATATTCTAATATATCATCCATAACACTCCTTTCTTCCCTCTACTATATTATTAGCCATAAAAAAAGAAAACACTACTTTTTTTGTTTTCTTTTTTTTAATTTTTTATAATTCAACAGATTTTGATTTATAACTTAATACTAAGTATGCTAGTGAAAATGCCACTAATGTTATTAATAATAATACTGCTACATTTTCAACACCTGTTTTTGGATTATATATTAAATCAAATGATTTTTCTAAGTCTAAATTAACGATTTTTCCACCTGACATAACATTTTGTGCAAATGGATAATGTGCATAATATATTCTTCCTCTATTAGTTGATGGTTCAAATGCTGTTGCACCTTTTAATGTTAACTTAATACTTGCATTAGATACTCTTGCTTCTTTTTCACTTTCAATATAGAATTCTTTTCCTGGTTCGATTTCGTTAATTACATTACCATTTGCATCAACAGCTCTAATACCATCTTTTACTGTACTAGATACTGAAAGAGATATATTTCCACCACTTAAAACATCACAATTTGCTTTATATGGACCATATATAAACTTTTTATCAGTGCTCTTATATAATTCTTTACCACTCGCAGGTTGGTCTAATGTTAATGTATTTGTAAATTTTAAACTACCATAACCATTATATTCTGGTCTATCAAGAATTAAATATTGATATAATTTATTTAATTCTTCGCTACCTACTAATGTACTTCCTAATTTGTTTCCATTATCATCTATTCCATCATAACTCTTCCAAATAGCATATTGAATAGTTGCATAAACATAATTACCTACTTGTTTTCTTTTAGCATCTTCTTCGCCAGTAATTTTTAATTCTTCTACTAATTTATCATAATCAGCACCGGCCACTTCTAATGTTTGTTTTAATTCAAGTGTTGGATAAGAATGTTCTAATATCCATAACGCGTGATCATAAGATCTACTATTCATTTTAGTAGTTGTATATTTATCAAGTAAAGCATCTTCCTTTTTAAATGAGAAGTTAGCATCTGATGTTTCTAATTTTTTAAGACCTAACTCATCAGCAGTAATTTCTTTGCTAGGACTTTGATAAATTAAATATACTATTTTATTTACTTTAACTTCTAATGCATTTCCTGCATCTAAATATTCAATATATTGTTGTTCTACTGTTTTATCATTTGCTTCATATTTTGGATTTACTACTTCATATTCAACTGTTGGTGCATATAATGGATCACCTTTTTCTTCTACTACTTTATAAATATCTTTGTTATTTAATAATGCTGCTAATACATAATTATCTAACATTTCTTTATAATTTTTAGAATCACTTGCAGATTTTGCAAGTCCTGAATTTAAAAAACCATATTGTGGATATTTTAAATTTCCATCTAAACAATAAGCAGTAAACCAATTATCTCCAAGTACTGCTAGACCTGTCTTAGTAAAATCTGGTTTAGTAGTTAAAAAGATTTTTTGCATACTTGAGTGTCCTGCAATATACTCATTATCTTTTCCATCTACTGTAAACTTTATACTGCTAAAATCAAATGGCTCAGCAAGTGCTGCATATATCATTTCATTTTCGCTTGGAATATCAAGAGGAGCCTTAGCCTCAGTATCACTTGGGATATTTAATATTGTTGCATTAACATTTAAAGCAAAAAAACCAAATGCAAAAAATGTTAATAAACTTAATAAAATTTTCTTCTTCATTTTTTACTCTCCTTATCTTTCATAACAATTTTATCATTATTTTTTATAAAGTACAATAAAAAAAGAAAATTTTAACACTTTTTTGCCATAAAATTTTCTTTTTAATAATTTTTTTTATTTAGAAATCAAATTAAAGAGATGTAAATTGTCTTAAAATAAAATTATTAAGGGTTTAGAACCATACGAATGCCATTACCAATGTAAGCCCTACCGGGACTATTAGTAAAGTTGAACTGACCAGCAAATTCTGCATAACCAACATGTCCACCACGAACAAACCATGGATTATTAGAATCAGTAAAGTATGCATAACCAGGATACCATGCACTTTGATAATATTCGTTACTAATCCAAAAAGGTCCCATTTCTCCTGTTGCATCTCCAAGTATTCTATATTTATATGAAGTATTTGATGTAACTAAATTTGAATATTTATCTAAATATTTATTATATGTTTCATTACTTATTATAGTATCCATTCCACTGCTTACAGGCTTTCCATCTATATATGATGCCATATATTCATATGCTCCACCACTCATATCATATACTCCAGTAATATTTCCTGTTGTACTTGCTAAATGCCCAGTAGTTGTATTCCATTTTGAATTGTTTGTTGCACTATCCTTTGCATCCTTTTCATTTGCTGCATATCCTGTTAAAAAGCTGCTATTATTTATTCTTACTTCATCTTGTATTCCATATTTTGAGTGTGATAAGTAAGCAACTGCTCCCCACTCTGTATTCTTCATCATATGACTATCAAGATTTCTATTAAAGTTGTATGCACTTTGAAAAAATGTTGAGACTGTTTGATTTCTCCATGAATATACATTTGGTTTTACTATTATTTTATTTCCTAAATTTGATGAATAATCTTCTGTAACTTGTGATTTTCCTATTTCCCAAGTAGATATTTCATCTTCTGTGATAGGTAAACTTGAATCTTGATTTTGATTATATCCAGTATCAAATTTTCCTGCCCAAAAGCCATTTGATGGGATACT